>CANGUJ010000476.1 GCA_947456845.1 Burkholderiales bacterium
GAGGACATCAAACGACCCTTGTCAGACTCGAAGATTGCAGACGTTCTCGGCCAGCAGGGAATCGTCGTGGCGCGGCGCACCATCGCCAAGTACCGCGATGCACTCAAAATTCCGCCGGCCAATCTGCGAAAGTCCTTGTAGGAGGGCCTGGTTGCAAACCCGGGCAGCGAAGCGCTGCGGTGAAGCGCTGGTGCCGTACCTACTCGCAAGGCCTTGCAGTGAATTGTTTCATGACGTCCACAAGACGTCTGCAAGACGGCTACAAGACGCAGAATGCAAAAACGCAGGTCGCCCTCATGAACCGGATCGTCCGGTCGATATGCCGGAATGATGCGGTTCGAATCGCAAAGGAGGCAGCATGAATTTCAAAGTCAGTGGGCACCATGTTTCGGTCACACCCGCCATTCGCGATTACGTTCAAGCGAAGCTTGCCCGCATCAACCGCCACTTCGACCACGTCATTGACGTCAACGTCATCCTGACGGTCGAAAAACTCGCCCAAAAGGCGGAAGTCAGCGTCCATGTCCGCGGACGCGACATCCACGTCGAAACCGTCGACGAAAACATGTACGCCGCCATCGACACGCTGGCCGACAAACTCGACCGGCAGATCATCAAGTACAAGGACAAGGCCCAGGCGCATCAGCACGAAGCGCCGAAGCGAACCCTCAACTAGCACGTGCCGGCCCGGCGCCGTCCGCGCCGCCCCTTCATGGGCCATACGGACGCGCCGCGGCAGCCATGTCCGCCGCGAGGGCGGACGTATAATCGCGCCCTCGATTTCAACCCGATGATCGCCCGAATCGTCGCGGCAGCATGAGTACGCAACCCCAAAGCGCCCCTTCGACCATCGCTCGCCTTCTGCCGCCGACCAATGTCGCCCTCGATCTGGATTTGTCGAGCAAGCGCCGGGTGTTCGACGAGGCTGGCCTGCTGTTCCAGCATCATCAGGGCATCGCCCGGGCGACCGTGTTCGACAGCCTGTTCGCGCGCGAACGCCTGGGTTCGACCGGCCTGGGCCAGGGCGTGGCGATCCCGCACGGCCGCATCGCCAAGCTCTCCGCACCGGTAGGCGCGTTCCTGCGCCTGAAGGAGCCGATCCCGTTCGAGGCGCCGGACGGCAAGCCCGTCAACCTGCTGTTTTTCGTGCTGGTGCCGGAGAAGGCCACCGAGGCGCATCTGCAGATCCTCGCGGCGCTGGCGGAAATGTTTGCCGACAGCCGCATGCGCGAAACCCTGGCAGCGCTCCCCGATGCGGCGGCCGTGCATCGCGAACTCATCACCTTCCGTCCCGATGCAAACCCTCACGCTTAGGGCGCTGTTCGACGACACCGCCGATGAACTCGCACTCACCTGGATAGGCGGCGAGGAGCACGGCTCCAGCACCGTCAATCCGGAGGCCTATGCCACCCATGCGGTGGCCGACATGGTGGGTCACCTGAACCTGATCCACAAGAACCGCATCCAGGTCATCGGGCAGCCGGAATACGAGTATCTGTCTTCCCTTACCGCGACACGCCAGCAGCACCTGCTGGCCGAACTGCTCGGCGGCGGCCCGCCCGCAGTGATCGTCGCCGATGGCGTCAACGCGCCGGCGCTGGTGGTCGAGGCATGTGCGCACCACGGGGTGCCGGTGTTCACCACCCCGACCGCGGCAGCCACCGTCATCGACATGCTGCGCGTCTACCTTACGAAGCTGCTGGCGGAGAAGACCACCTCGCACGGCGTGCTCATGGACGTGCTGGGCCTGGGCGTGCTGATCACCGGCGAATCCGGGCTCGGCAAAAGCGAGCTCGGCCTCGAACTCATCAGCCGCGGGCACGGTCTGGTCGCCGACGATGTCGTCGAACTGACGCGGATCGCGCCGAAAACGGTCGAGGGTCGCTGCCCGCCCCTGCTCAAGGACCTGCTCGAAGTACGCGGCCTCGGCCTGCTGGACATCAAGGCCATTTTCGGCGAGACCGCGGTGCGGCCTAAGATGAACGTCAAGCTCATCGTCCATCTCGAGCGGCCGAGCGCGGCCGCCAAGGCCGATTACGAGCGCCTGCCGCTGAACGCGAACTTCCAGGACCTCATGGGGGTCAACGTCCGCCGGGTCAGCATCCCGGTAGCCGCCGGCCGCAACCTGGCCGTGCTGGTGGAAGCGGCGGTCCGCAACACTATCCTGCAATTGCGCGGCGTCGACACCATGGCCGACTTCATGGCGCGGCAGCAGGATGCGATGAACGAGGGCTGACCGGCCTGCACGGTGCGCCCGGCCGCAGGCCGGATGCCCCCCTTGGAAAGCATGTTTTAATTTGATCCGGCATAGGTGTGCCAGGGGGCGCGCCGCCATCGATCCAAGGAGGATAACCCGATGAAGAGGATGTTCGCCAGCCTGATGCTGGCCCTGCCGCTGGCCGCCACGCCCGCGCTAGCAGAAGACAAGAAAGAGCCCACCAAACAGCAGAACAAGATGGCCGAATGCAACAAGGCGGCCGAGGGCAAGAAAGGCGATGAACGCAAGGCGTTCATGAAGGAATGCCTGACGGACAAGAAGAAGGCACAGCAGGAAAAGATGACGGCCTGCAACAAGGACGCCGACGGCAAGAAGGGCGACGAGCGCAAGGCCTTCATGAAGGAATGCCTCAGCAAATCACGCACCGCAACCGCGGCCCCGGGCGCACGTTTGTGCGCCCGGGTCGTTTTTGCGTCATCATTCGATCGATGGAACTCGCAGACTTGACCGTCAGGACGCCGGCGGCGCCCGGGCAAGCGGACCCTGTTGCGTGTGCAGCGCAGCCATGCAGCTGATCCTCGTCACCGGCCTGTCCGGCTCCGGCAAGAGCGTCGCCCTCAACGTACTCGAGGACGCCGGCTATTACTGTGTCGACAACCTGCCGGCCCCGCTCCTGCCCGAGCTCGTCGCCACGCTGCGCGAGACCGGTCGCGACAAGGTGGCCGTGGCCGTCGATGCCCGCACCGCTTCGGTCACCGACTCGGTGCGCAAGGGCGTCTCCGACCTGCCGCAATACCTCTCCAATCTCACCTTCTACGGGGTCGATGTGCGCGTGCTGTTCCTCGACGCCAAGACCGACACCCTGATCAAGCGCTATTCGGAGACGCGGCGCCGCCACCCGCTTGATGACGGCAGCGCGACGATTCCCGAATACATACAGCGCGAAAGGGAAATCCTCTCCGAACTGCAGCCACTCGCGCACCACATCGACACCAGCGACCTGCGCCCCAACGCCCTGCGCGACTGGCTCAAGGATTTCCTCAAACCGGCCCGCGCCGACCTCACGCTGGTGTTCACGTCATTCGGCTTCAAGCACGGCATTCCCTTGGACGCAGA
>CANGUJ010000477.1 GCA_947456845.1 Burkholderiales bacterium
AGGGGCGCGCCGTGTTCGGCGTGGACATGAAGATCGTCGGCGGCAGCGGCGAGGAACTGCCTTGGGACGGCAAGGCCTTCGGCGACCTCATGGTCAGGGGGCCGTGGGTGGTGCGCGGCTACTTCAAGGGCGAGGGCGGCGACCCGCTGGTCGATGGCTGGTTCCCGACCGGCGATGTGGCCACCATGAGCCCGGACGGCTATATGCAGATCACCGACCGCAGCAAGGACGTGATCAAGTCCGGCGGCGAATGGATCTCCTCGATCGACCTGGAGAACATCGCGGTCGCCCATCCGGCGGTGCAGCAGGCGGCGGTGATCGGCGTGGCGCATCCCAAGTGGGACGAGCGGCCGCTGCTGATCATCGTCAAGCGCCCCGGCATGGAGGTCAGCCGCGCGGAACTGCTCAAGTTCTTCGAGGGCAAGATCGCCAAATGGTGGCTGCCGGACGACGTCGCGTTCGTCGACACCATTCCGCTCGGCGCCACCGGCAAGATGCTCAAGACGAAGCTGCGCGAACAGTTCCGCGATTACAGGCTGCCGACCGCGTGATGCGCGTTCGCCCCGTCCGTTGACGCCTTTCTGCACGGCGGCGCCGACTTGAGCGCGGCGGCCGAGGCGCGCGGCAAGGGGCTCGCGACCCTGGGCATGGTGATTACCGTGCTGTTCTGGGGCACGCAGCTGCCCCTGTCGCAGCATGTGCTGCAGTTCATGGACCAGTACTACTTCGGGGTGCTGCGCTACGGCATCGGTGCCGCCCTGTTCGCCGCCACGCTGTGGTGGCGCGAAGGACCGCGCGCCTTCGCCACCGAGGGCAAGGGTGTCCTGCTGGCCCTGCACGGTTGCGCGGGCTTCATGGTGTTCGGCCTGATCGTGTTCTGGGCGCTGTACTACACCAGCCCGGGCCACGTCTCGATCATCATGGCCCTGCAGCCCATGCTGACCGCCTTCTGGCTCTGGCTGACGCGCGGCCGGCGCCCCAACACGCACACGGCGGTCTGCATCGGCGTGGCCTTCGTCGGGCTCGCCCTGGTGATCACGCGCGGCGATTTTCACGGCGCCATCTCCGGCGGCTCGCTGGTCGGCGATGCCATGGCGCTGGTGGGCGCGGTCGGCTGGATCGCCTACACGCTGGGCGCGCAGCGCTTTCCCGGCTGGTCGCCGCTGCGCTACACCACGCTCGCCTGCCTGGCCGGCACCGCCGGCATCATGGCGCTCACCCTGTTGCTGACCCCGCTCGGGGTGGCCAGGGTGCCGAGCGCGGAAACCGTGCTGGCGCAATTGCCGGCCATCGTCTACATCGGCGTGTTTCCGTTCTACGTGGCGATCTTCCTGTTCGCGATTGCCGTCTCGCGCCTCGGCGCGGTCAACACGCTGCTCATCGCCAACGCCACGCCGGTGGCGGTGTTCGCGGTCGACGCGCTGCGCGGGCGCATGCCGCTGCCGGTGGAATGGGCCGGGTCGGCCATCGTGATCGCAGCGCTGGTGGTCTCGAACCTGCTGGACCGGCGCCAGGCGCGCGCGGCCTCAGCGCGCTGAATCCTCCCGCAGGCTGACCCAGCCGTTGGCCACCAGGGCCGCGATGATGAGCGCGCCGCCCGCCAGCGCCGCGCCGGCCGGCACCTCGCCCACGCCCAGCCATACCCACAACGGCGCGAGGATCGTCTCGGTGAGCGCCAGAAGGCCCATCTGGGCGGCGCGCAGGTGCGGCACGGCAAGCGTCATCAACAGGCAACCCAGGCCCAGCTGCACGCAACCCATGAGGGCGAGGAGCGCGATGTCGGTGCGGCTCGCGGCCAGCGTCGGCGCCAGCAGGAAGGCCGGAACGGCGGCGATGATGCCGGCGATCAGGATGGTCGGCAGCAGGTTGGGCGGCGCGGCGCCCGGACGCTGCATGCGGCGCACGAACAGGATCTGCATGGCGTAGGCGAGCGGCACGAACAAGGCGAACAGATTGCCCAGCCATTGCGACGATGCTTCTTCGACGCGGAACCCGTCGCCGAACATGACTGCGATGCCGGCCAGCGCCACGGCGATGGCGGCCCAGGTCGTCCAGCGCACCCGCTCGCCCAGGAACAGCCAGCCGGTGATCGCGGTGACCAGGGGCGAAATGCTCATCAGCACGAAGGTGTTGGCCGTCGCGGTCTTGCCCAGCGAGAGGATGAAGAAGTAGATCTGCGCGGCCAGGCAGACCGCGGCGACCACGCCGCCGGCGCCCACGGCGCGCACCTGGGCCACGGCCTGCCGGCCGTGCATGGCCAGGAGCACGACGGCCACGAAGGCGCCCATGAAGAGCGACCGCCAGAACACGATCTCCCAGGCGTCCTTGACGGTGAGGGCGCGCACGATCAGGCCGCCCAGGCTCCAGCACAGGCCGGCGCCCAGCATCAGCAGCACGCCCTTGCGGCGGTTTGGCGTATGGGCGGTCATGCGCGGCCCTGGTGCGGTGGGCGCGGGTCGACGTGGTGGCCGGCGGGGGGGATAATGCCGCCTCCCGCACCTATCGCAAGGAGACCCCGATGGCAGGCACGAACTGGACCGGCGCGCAGCGCGCCGCGCAATGGCTCTACGACGGGCATCGCGGCCGCCATGTGTTCGCACCGCTCGCCGGCGCGGACATGCCGCCCTCCATCAGCGCCGCGTATGACGTGCAGGACGCGCTGGTGGCGCTCCTGGCCGCGCAGGGCGCGGGTGCGCGCGTTGGCCACAAGATCGCGCTCACCACGCCGCAGATGCGCGCCTTCGTGGGCTACGACGACTCGATCGCCGGGCAGGTGCAAGGCAGTGAGGTGTACCGGTCGCCCGCCGCGCTGGCGGTCTCGCGCGGCGTGCATTTCGGTTTCGAATGCGAGATCGCGTTCCGCATCTCGCGCGACACCGACCCGGCTGCGCCGCCGCAGACACGCGAGCAGGTCGCCGGCTGCATCGATGCCGCCTGCGCGGCCTTCGAGCTGATCGACGACCGCAGCGCCGACTACTCGCGTTTCGGCAAGGACGAAGGGGCGACCATGCTTTCGCTGGCCGCCGACAACGCCTGGAACGCCGGCGTGGTGCTGGGTGACTGGAATACCGCCTGGCGCGCGCTCGACCTGGGCGCCGCCCGGGGCGAGGCGCGCATCAACGGCGCGGAAGTCGGCAGTGGCCATGGCCGCGACGTCCTGGGCCATCCGCTTGACGCCATGCTGTGGATCGCGCGCCATCTGCACACCCGTGGCCAGGGTTTCAAGGCCGGCGAGTTCGTCATCACCGGCAGCCTGGTGACCTCCAAGTTCCCGGCCGCAGGCGATGATGTGCGCTTCGCGGTGGAGGGGCTGGGCGAAGTGCGGATGCAA
>CANGUJ010000478.1 GCA_947456845.1 Burkholderiales bacterium
AGCCCTTGGGCGAACTGGATCAGGCGGCGCGGATCGAAACGGTCCGCCAGCGCGCCGGAGAGTACCGAAAACAGCAGGAAGGGCAGCCAGTGCGACACCACCGCGAACCCGCCCAAGGCCGGCGAGTTGAATTTCTGGAACATCACCCAGTAGCTGATGACGTGCTCGATGTTGTCGGCCATCATCGCCAGCGCATAGGTACCGAAATGAATACGGTAGCCCGGGTTGCGCAGGGCGGCGAAGGAGGTCGAGGCGGCGGTCAAGGGGAGGAGGTCGGGCAGGGAGGCCACCGCGCACGTGGCCTGCGGGCGGACCGGGCGGCGTGCGCGAGCGGCAGCGCATGACGAATTGTCGCACGCACCGACGGCGGTGCCGTCATCGCGGCGCGGCCGGCCGGCAGCCGGCGCGCTTGCCGGATAATCACGGCTTTGCCAGCCCCGGTAGCCCCCGATGCGCCGCCCTTTCCCGGACATTGCATGGCGCGATGTCGCACGTGACCGCTGAATCTCCCGCCCAACGCGGCGCGCCCGCGCTCTGGGTGCGGTGGGGCCTGGGTGTGGCGGCGCTCGCCGGACTGGCGGCGCTCGCGTTTGCCGTCGGGCCGTTCCCGGTTGCGCCCGGCGACGTGTTGTCCATCCTGGTCGCCAAGCTCACCGGCGGCACGCATGCCGCGCCGCCGAACGCCGAGGCCGTGGTGCTGCAGATCCGCGGGCCGCGGGTGTGCGCGGCGCTGGCGGTCGGCGCGGCGCTGGCAGCCGCAGGCACGGCATACCAGTCGGTGTTTCGCAACCCGCTGGTCTCGCCGGACATCCTAGGCGTTTCCGCCGGCGCCGCGCTGGGCGCGCTGCTGGGCATCTGGTGCTCGCTCGACGCATGGGCCGTCCAGCTGCTGGCATTCGGCGGCGGCTTAGGGGCGGTGGCGCTGGTGTGCGGGCTGGCAGCCTCGTTCCGCCAGCATGACCCGATCCTGCTGCTGGTGCTCTCGGGCATCGTGCTGGGCGCCTTGCTGGGCGCCTGCATCGCCTTGCTCAAGTTCCTCGCCGATCCGTACAACCAGCTGCCCGCCATGACCTACTGGCTGCTGGGCAGCCTCGCCGGCATCACCGCGGCGGATGCGCTGGCCGTGCTGCCCACCAGCGCCGCAGGCATCGCGGTGCTGTGGCTGTTGCGCTGGCGCATCAACGTGCTGGCCATGGGTGACGAAGAGGCCCGCGCGCTGGGCGTGGATACACGCCGCGTGCGCCTGGCGGCCATCGCCGCGGCCACCCTGGCCACCGCCGCCGCGGTATCGGTATCCGGCGCGATAGGCTGGGTGGGGCTGGTCGTTCCGCACCTGGCGCGGCTGATCACCGGGCCGGACAACGCGCGCCTGCTGCCGGCGGCCTGCCTGATCGGCGCGGCTTTCATGCTGGTGGTCGATACCGTCGCGCGCGCCGCGGGCACGACCGAATTGCCGCTGGGCGTGCTCAGCGCCCTGATCGGCACGCCGCTCTTCCTGTGGCTGCTGGCCACTACCCGCCGGGGCTGGCAATGACGCTGGCCTGTGAAGACCTCGCCTACGGCTACGGGACGCGCCGGGTCGGCGCCGGGGCGACCCTGGCGGTGGCACCGGGCGAGGTGGTGTGCCTGCTGGGCCCCAATGGCGGCGGCAAGACCACCCTGTTCAAGACCCTGCTGGGCCTCCTGCCGCCGCTGGCCGGGCGGGTGCGGGTGGCGGGCACGGAGATCGCCCGGCTCTCGCGCGCCGCGGTGGCGCAGCGTGTGGCCTATGTGCCGCAGGCGGCGGCCGGTTACTTCCCGTTCACCGTGGCCGAGGTGGTGCTGATGGGGCGGGCGGCCTGGCTGGGCGCCTTCTCGGGCCCGACCGCCGCCGATCGCGCGCGCGCTGCCGCAGCCCTGGAGCAGGCGGGCATCGCGCACCTGGCGCGGGCCGAATTCACGCGCATTTCCGGCGGCGAGCGCCAGTTGACGCTGCTGGCACGCGCGCTGGCGCAGGGCGCGCCGGTGGCCGTGCTCGACGAGCCGACCGCCAACCTCGATTTCGGCAACCAGGTGCGCGTACTCGACCAGGTGCGCCGCCTGTCCGCCGCCGGCGTCGGCGTGCTGTGGGCCACCCACGACCCCGGCCATGCGCTCGAATGCGCGACCCGGACCGCGCTGGTGGCCCCGGGAGGCGTGCGTGCCTACGGCCCGACCGCCGAGATCGTGACCGCATCGGAACTCTCTGCGCTGTATGGCGTGGCGCTGCGCATCGAGACGCTGCCGCAAAGCGGGGGCAGGGTTTGCATAGCGGCCGGCGGCGCGCCGCGCGCCCTATAATCCTGCGCCGAAAACAGCCAGGAGACACCGCATGCACCTACTTCCAGCCCGGGTCATCACCGCCGTGGCGGCGGCCATACTCTCGATGGCGGCAGCGGCGCAGCCATTCCCGGCCAAGCCCATCCGCATGGTCGTGCCGTTCCCGGCGGGCTCCGCCACCGATGCGATCGGCCGCATCCTCGCCCAGCCGGTTTCGGCCGCCATCGGCCAGCCCGTGCTGATCGACAACAAGGCGGGCGCCGACGGGGCCATCGCCGGCTCGGAGGTGGCCAACGCCGCGCCTGATGGTTACACCATCCTGCTGGCCACCAACAGCCCGATGTCGGCCGTGCCGGCGATGCGCAAGACTCCGCCCTACGACCCGGTGGCCGACTTCGCGCCGATCACCGACGTCGGCCGCTACTCCTTCTTCCTGTTCGCCAACGCGGCGGCGCCCTTCAGGACGCTGCAGGAAATGATCGCCTACGCCAAGGCCAATCCGGGCAAGATCAACTACGCCACCGGCAACACCACCGGCATCGTGTCCTTCGCGCAGTTGAACGCGCTGGCCGGCATCGACATGACGCACATTCCCTACAAGGGCGAGCCGGCCGGCGTCACCGACCTGGTGGCCAACCGCGTGCAGGTGATGATCGCCACGGTGACCACCGGCGGCCCGCATGCGCGCGACGGCAAGCTCAAGGTGATCACCACCACGCTGCCGCGCCGCAGTCCGGCCTTTCCGGATGCGCCCACCATGGCCGAGGCCGGCATGCCGCAGTTCGCCATCGTGTCCTGGGCCGGCCTGTATGCGCCGGCGAAAACGCCCAGGGACGTGATCGACCGCCTGAACCGCGAGTTCGTGGCCGCCATGAAGCGGCCCGATGTCATCGCGGCGATGGACAAGCAGGCCTTCACGATGACGCCGTCCACGCCCGAGCAGCTCGCCACGTACACACGCGAGCAGCGCGACGCCTACGTGCGCATCCTGCGGTCTGCGGGCGTGCAGCCCGAATAGCGCGCATGGGCA
>CANGUJ010000479.1 GCA_947456845.1 Burkholderiales bacterium
CGTTTTTTGGCGTTGCCGGCCGCATTTAATCACAGGCACGGGCCGCGTGGTGATACCATTTCAGGCCGTGGCGGGCGCCATCTCCGCCACCACAAGAACGCCATCCGAGGCGTCGAACCAGCACCCCGCGACAGCATGCACAACCGGACATCACGCACTCCCGCAGGGCGCCCTTCGTCCAGACACTTCCGGCCGGCGCGATCGCGCCGGGCCGCCGTGGCGCAGTCGATAACCCCGAGCCTATGAAGAATTTCGCTGCTGAACGCCTGGTCGTGGGCATTGCCGGCACGGGTGCGATGGGGCGCGGCATCGCGCAGGTCATCGCCCAGGCCGGATGCGAAGTCCTGCTCTATGACGTTCGGGAAGGGGCGGCCGCGAAGGCGCTCGACTATGTCGCGGGCATGCTGGCCAGACTGGTCGAGAAAGGACGCCTGACGCCGGCGCAGCAGGCCGCCATGGTCGCCTCGATGCGCGTAGTCGACGATGTGGCCGCGTTCGCGCCCTGCGACCTGGTGGTCGAGGTAATCGTCGAGAATCTCGCCGTCAAGCGCGATTTCTTCGTCAAACTCGAAGCGGCGACCCGCGAGGACTGCGTGCTTGCCACCAATACTTCCTCGCTCTCGGTCACCGCCATCGCGGCGGGCTGTGCCCGGCCCGGGCGGGTTGCCGGCTACCATTTCTTCAATCCGGTGCCGCTCATGCGCGTGGTTGAAGTCGTCGCCGGCGTGCGTACCGTGCCTGCCGTCTGCGACGCCCTGGCCGCCCTGGCCAGGCGCTACGGCCATCAGGCGGTGCGGGCCGCCGACACGCCGGGCTTCATCGTCAATCACGCGGGGCGAGGCTACGGCACCGAGGCGCTCAAGATCCTGCAGGAAGGCGTTGCCGAATTCCACGTGATCGACCGCATCATGACCGATGCGGCGGGCTTCCGCCTGGGCCCTTTCGAACTGCTCGACCTGACCGGCATGGACGTGTCGCACCCGGTGATGGAGTCGATCTACCGCCAGTATTACGAGGAACCGCGCTATCGGCCTTCGGTCATCGGCCAGCAGCGCACGGACGCCGGCCTCCTGGGCCGCAAGACCGGCGCAGGGTTCTACCGGCATGACGAAGGCAAGCAGGAAGTGTTCGCCGATGCCGCGCTTCGCGCACAACGCCCGGCATCGATCTGGATCAGCCGCGCCAATCCCGCCGGTCATGCCGCGGCAGCCGCTTGCCTGGCAGGCAGCGGTATTCCCATCGAGAACGGTGCCACGCCATCGGCCGCGGCCCTCATCATCGTCACGCCCTTAGGGACCGACGCCACCGGGACCGCCCTCGATGAAGGCCTCGATCCGGCCCGCACCGTGGCCCTGGACACGCTGCTGCCACTGTCGAAACGGCGCACCCTCATGACCACACCGGTGACGCTGCCGTCCTTCCGCGATGCGGCCCACGGCGCCTTCGGTGCCGCCCAGGGCGCCTCCGGTGCAGGCTCCGACGCGGCCGCTTCCACCGGCGTGCCGGTATCGGTAATCCGCGATTCCGCGGGCTTCGTCGCGCAGCGCATCCTGGCCACCATCGTCAATATCGGCTGCGACATCGTCCAGCAGCGCATCTGCACGCCAGGCGACCTCGATCTCGCCGTCACGCTCGGCTTGTCCTATCCGCGCGGCCCGCTGGCATTCGGCGATGCCCTGGGTCCGGCCAGCATCCTGACCATCCTCACCAACATCCACCGGCTCACCGGTGATCCGCGCTACCGACCGAGCCCGTGGCTCACCCGCCGCGCACGCCTCGGCGTCTCGCTTCTGACTCCCGACACCTGAGCCAAGCGGCGCGCAAGCGACCCGGCCTCACTCCACCAAACGACAAAAGGAAACGCCATGCTCGACGCATACCTCTACAACGGACTGCGCACCCCCTTCGGCCGCCATGCCGGCAAGATCGCCTCGGTGCGTCCCGACGACCTGGTCGGCGGCGTGATGAACGCGGTGATCGCAGCCTCCCCATTCAAGGCCGAGCAGATCGAGGACGTGATCCTCGGCTGCGTCAACCAGGCCGGCGAGGATTCGCGCAACGTCGCGCGCAACGCGCTCCTGGCGGCAGGCATCCCGCAGACCGTCGGCGGTCAGACCGTCAACCGGCTATGCGCCTCGGGCCTGGCGGCGGTGATCGAGTCGGCACGCGCCGTGACCTGCAAGGAAGGCGAGCTGTACCTGGCGGGCGGCGTCGAATCGATGAGCCGCGCCCCGTTCGTGATGCTCAAGGCGGAGGCCGCCTACGCACGCGAATTCAGGATGGCCGACACCACCATCGGCGCGCGTTTCCCCAACCCGAAGCTGGTCAAGCAGTACGGTAACGATTCGATGCCGGAGACCGGCGACAACGTCGCACACGACTTCGGCATCACCCGCGACCAGGCCGACGAGTTCGCGCTCGCCAGCCAGGCCAAGTTCGCGCGTGCGCAGAAAGACGGCTTCATGGCAGGCGAGATCGCACCCGTGACCATCCCGCCGAAGAGCAAGAAGGACGAGCCGGCGATCGTGTCAGTCGACGAGCATCCGCGCGAGACCACCATCGAGAACCTGGCCAAGCTGAAGCCGCTGTTCGAAGGCGGCGTGGTCACCGCTGGCAACGCCTCCGGCATCAACGACGGCGCCGCCGCCGTGTTCGTCGGCAGCCGGGGCGTGGGCGAGCGCGCCGGCGCCAAGCCGGTCGCGCGCATTCTCGGGGCCGCCTCGGCGGCTGTCGCCCCGCGCATCATGGGCGTCGGCCCGGCCTACGCCATCCCTAAGGCGCTCGAACGTGCCGGGCTGTCCCTCAAGGACATGGACATCATCGAGATCAACGAGGCCTTCGCCTCGCAGGTGCTTGGCTGCCTGCACCTGATGAACGTGGATTTCAAGGACCCGCGCGTCAACCCGAACGGCGGCGCGATCGCCGTCGGCCATCCGCTGGGGGCCTCCGGCGCGCGCATCACGCTCTCGGCGGCGCGCCAGCTGCAGCGCAGCGGCGGGCGCTACGCGGTGGTGTCGCTATGCATCGGCGTCGGCCAGGGCCTGGCCATGGTGATCGAGCGGGTATGAAGGCATCCGCAAGACCGCCCGCAGCGGGCGGCGCACGCATCGACCTGCAGCGCGCGGCACGGCGGTCGCGCCACGCCGGGATAGCGCCGGCATGAGCGAAGCGGCGGCAACGCGCCTGATCGTCGACCGGCAGGGGCCGGTCGTGATACTGACGATCAGCAATCCGGCACAACGCAACGTGCTGGGCCCGGAGGTCTATCAGGGTTTGGCGGAGATCACCGCGCAGGCCGGGAC
>CANGUJ010000480.1 GCA_947456845.1 Burkholderiales bacterium
CTGGCGCTCGGCTGCCACTATCGCGTCGGCGCGCGCGGCGCGCTCATCGCGCTGCCGGAGGTCAAGCTCGGCCTGCTGCCGGGCGCCGGCGGCACCCAGCGCCTGCCGCGCCTGGTGGGCCTGCAACAGGGTCTGGACATGATCGTCAGCGGCGACCCGGTCAAGGCGGAGAAGTTCGCACCCGGCACCCTGTTCGACGAGATCACCGAGGGCGACCTGGTGTCGGCGGCCTGTTCCTTTGTCGAGCGGGTGGCGGCCAAGGGGGCGCCGTACAGGCGCGCGCGCGACCTTGGCGTGACGGTGGATGACGCGGCCGCGTTCTTCGCCGCGGCGAAGGCGCGCGTGGCCAAGGATTTTCGCGGCTATCCCGCCCCGGCGAAATGCGTCGCGGCGGTGGAGGCGGTGGTGACGCTGCCGTTCGACGAAGGCCTCAGGTTCGAGCGCGCCGCCTTCATGGAACTGGTGGGCACCGCCGAATCGAAGGCGATGCGCCATTTTTTCTTCGGCGAGCGCACCGTGGCCAAGATTCCGGACGTGCCCGACGACACGCCGCTGCGCGCGGTCAAGTCGGCGGCGGTGATCGGCGCCGGCACCATGGGCGGCGGCATCACCATGAATTTCGTCAACGCCGGCATTCCGGTGTGCCTGCTGGAGATGAAGCAGGATGCGCTCGACCGTGGCCTGGCCACCATCCGCAGGAACTACGAGAACACGGCCAGGAAGGGCCGCATGAGCATGGACGAGGTGGAGCGGCGCATGGCGCTCGTCAAGCCGACCCTGTCCTATGACGACCTCAAGGAGGCCGACATCGTCGTCGAGGCGGTGTTCGAGGACATGGCGGTCAAGGAAACCGTGTTCCGCAAGCTCGACGAGGTCATGAAGGCTGGCGCCATCCTCGCCTCCAATACCTCCACCCTGGATGTGAACAGGATCGCCGCCTTCACGAAGCGTCCGCAGGACGTGATCGGCACGCATTTCTTCTCGCCCGCCAATGTGATGCGCCTCCTGGAGATCGTGCGCGGCGCGAGGACGGGCCACGATGTGCTGGCCACCACGATGAAGCTCGCCAAGACCATCGGCAAGGTCGGCGTGGTCTCGGGCGTCTGCGACGGCTTCATCGGCAACCGCATGATCGAGCAGTACTCGCGCCAGGCGGGCTTCCTGATCGACGAGGGCGCCTCGCCGCAACAGATCGACCAGGCCATCGAGAAGATCGGCTTCGCCATGGGGCCGTTCCGCATGATCGACCTGGCGGGCAATGACGTCGGCTGGTACATCCGCAAGCGCCGCTACGTCGAATATCCCGACATGCGCTACTCGAAGTCCGCCGACCTGATCTGCGAGGCCGGCCGCTTCGGCCAGAAGACCCAGGCCGGCTGGTACGACTACAAGCCCGGCGACCGCACCGCCTACCCCTCACCGGTGGTCGAGGACATCCTGGCCGCCCACCGCAAGGCCATCGGCATCACGCCGCGCGAGGTTTCCGACGACGAGATCGTCGAACGCCTCATGTACGCGCTGGTCAACGAGGGCGCCCACATCCTCGAGGAGGGCATCGCCCTGCGCGCGGTGGACATCGACATGATCTACATGACCGGCTACGGCGTGCCGCCCTACCTGGGCGGGCCGATGTTCTGGGCCGACCGCAAGGGCCTGGCCAGCGTGGTGGCGAGCATGCAGTCATTCGCGCGGAACCCGCATGCGGACCCCGCATTCTGGAAGCCCGCGCCCCTGCTCGCCAGACTGGCGGCCGAAGGCAAGACGTTCAACTGACCAAGACCGCAGCAATTCCAAGGAGACCCGCATGACCGATGCCGTTGTCGTATCCACCGCCCGCACGGGCCTGGCCAAGTCCTGGAAGGGCGCCCTCAACATGACCCATGGCGCGACCATGGGCGGAGCGGTCGTCAAGGCCGCGCTGGAACGCGCCAGGCTCGACCCGGCCGAGGTCGAGGATGTCCTGATGGGCTGCGCCAACCCGGAAGGCGCCACCGGCAGCAACATCGCGCGGCAAGCGGCCCTGATGGCCGGCTGCCCGGTGTCGGTCTCGGGCGCCACGGTCAACCGCTTCTGCTCCTCCGGCCTGCAGACCATCGTCCTGGCCTCGCAGCGCATCATCGCCGGGGAGGCCGACATCTTCGTCGCCGGCGGCGTGGAGTCGATCTCGTGCGTGCAGAACGAGATGAACAAGCACATGCTGCGCGATCCCGATCTGGAGGCCAGGAAGCCGGAGATCTACTGGAACATGCTGCAGACCGCCGAGATGGTCTCCAGGCGCTACAACATCAGCCGCGAGGCGCAGGATCGCTACGGCGTGGCGAGCGTGCTGCGCGCCGCCGCCGCGCGCGACGCCGGCAAGACGCGCGACGAGATCGTCCCGATCAAGGTCAGGACCAAGGTCGTCGACAAGGCCACCGGCGTGGAGACCGTCAAGGAGGTGCTGCACGACAAGGACGAGGGCATCCGCGCCGACACCACCTACGAGGGGGTGTCGCAGATCAAGCCCGCCATCGAAGGCGGCGTCATCGCGGCCGGCAATGCCAGCCAGTTCTCCGACGGTGCCTCGGCCGCCGTCGTGATGAACGCCAAGCTCGCCGAGCAGCGCGGACTCGCGCCGCTGGGCATCTACCGCGGCTTCGCCGTCGCCGGCTGCGAGCCCGACGAAATGGGCATCGGGCCGGTGTACGCCATCCCCAAGCTGCTCAAGAAGGCCGGGTTGGGCATCCAGGACATCGGCCTGTGGGAACTCAACGAGGCATTTGCCGTGCAGGTGATCTACTGCCGCGACCAGCTGGGCATCCCGGACGACCGCCTCAACGTCAACGGCGGCTCCATCGCCGTGGGCCATCCCTACGGCGTCACCGGCGCGCGCCTGGTCGGCCACGCCCTGATCGAGGGCAAGCGTCGCGGCGTCAAGTACGTGGTGATCACCATGTGCGTCGGCGGCGGCATGGGCGCGGCCGGCCTGTTCGAGGTCGCCTGAAGGCCGCGCGGCGGCCGCCTTGCAGGCGGCGCGCGCGTCTTCCGTGACAGACGCGCGCACGCGCCCCGCCGGTTCCCGACCATGCAATCCAGACTCCTCAGCCGGCGCGACCTCGCCTTCGTGCTCTACGAACTCCTCGACGTGGTCGCGCTCACCGCGCGCTCGCGCTATGCGGACCATTCGCGCGAGACCTTCGATGCCGCCATCGACCTGGCCGAGCGCATCGCGCTGGACCATTTCGCGCCGCACAACCGCAAGAGCGACCTGCACGAACCCGCGTTCGACGGCGAGCGCGTCAGCCTGATCCCCGAGATCGC
>CANGUJ010000481.1 GCA_947456845.1 Burkholderiales bacterium
CCGGCCAGGAAGGCCGCCAGGATCGTGCGGACCCTCAGAGCCTGCCCGGACATCACCCTGCCGACGGCATCGGCAATCCGCGCGGCGGTCGCGATGGCCGCTGAGTGCTCGTCCCCCATGCTGGCTCCCCATTCAGCGCTCGAAGGCCCGATTCTAGCCACCGGCGCGGCTTCGCGGCGCGCCGCATCGCCCAGCCGCCGGTTGCCGCCTTGCCGCGCCGTCCATGACGGCGATACGCCGGGCAGCCCGGGGCCGCACCGTCCGGAGGCGTGATACGCTCATGCGGGTTTTCCTTGACCGTCCCGAGCGTGAACATGGCGCTTCCCGCCGACCTCTCGCCATATGCGCTCGATACCCGGGCGGGCACTGTGGCCTTAGACGGCACACGCGTGCCCCTGACACCCCGGGAGTACGAACTGTGCCGTTACCTGTTCAGCCATCCGGGCCAGGCATGCTCGCGCGAGCGCTTGCTTGCGGCGGTCTGGGGCACCAGCGCACCGCTCGAAACCCGCACCGTCGACGCACATGTCGCGCGGCTGCGCCGCTCGCTGGACCTGGCCAGCGGCAGAACCGGCTGGCGCCTGGTCTCGGTGATGAAACAGGGTTACCGCCTCGAGCGCGTCGCGGACAACGATGCCTGAATCGTCGCGCGGCTAGCGCCCGCTGGTATAGCTGACAGCGAGAAAAATCTCGCGCAGAAACATGAGCAGCGCCCCGATCAGGGCCACCATGGCCAGAACGAAGAGCACCGCGAGGCCCCTGGCGAAATTGCCGGCCACGAAAGCATCCACAAAAGCGAGCGCTATCAAGAAGCAGATGAAGAGGGCACAAAGCACCGCCGACACGATCGCGCGGTATATCCAGGTGACGCGACGCGTGATCATGCCCATTTCCGCCGCGATGCGCTCCCTGTCCTCGGCGATCGTGTCCGGCATCAGCCGCGCTTCGAGCGAGCGGCGCCGGTCCACCGCCCTGCCCAGCCGGTTGGTCAACACCATCAGCAAGGTACCGACCGCCGTCAACAGGAACACCGGCGCCACGGCAAGCTGGATGACATGCGAAAACTCGTCCAGCGTTTTTGCCGTTTGAAGCGGGAAAAGGTCCATGCGAGGTGGGGTTCCTGCCGTTCGCCAGCAGAAAAGGGTGGCGGAAGGTGTGAGATTCGAACTCACGGAGGACTTGCATCCTCGCCGGTTTTCAAGACCGGTGCATTAAACCGCTCTGCCAACCTTCCAGGGCTGGTAAATCAAGGACTTAACGAACTAAAGAACTTGAACATCCTTTTTTATTTTACCGCAGTCGTCTCCCCGCACATGACCTTCATAGGCGAAAAATGACTTCGATCCGCAAGCCTCGGGAATTCAAGCAACGGCTCGCTGTACTGGTGCCGCGACCATGCCCCCAACTGATCCGTTTTCACGGGTTCTCGCGCCCAACGCCCGAGCGGCGTGCGGCGATCGTGACGGGCCAACCGCTGAATACCAGCGCCACCGTCGACGCGCAGGTGCCGGGCTCGTCTTCGACCCGGCCCTCGAACCCCGCCCGTATTGCGGCAGCGGATTCAGGATCATCGCCGCCAGCGAAGAGGTCGTCGGGCTGGGCCGCAATGCCCCCGCATCCTCCCTTGATCTTCATCAAGAAACGGCGCGCGGCTTCCAAGTAGTCTGACCCCGGTTCAGTGGACATGCGGGCGCTGCCGTGGCAGGGGGGTCTGCGGAGTGAAACCAGTCATGCGAGAGCGCGTGTCGGTTGACCTGATCCCTAACCTGACGTTCGATGAAATGGCTTGGGCTTCATTTTTGGGGGCGAAGTTCTCTTGAATTCGCTCAGTCGGCCGACATGCCGCCGCATTTTTTTTCACACTCCCGATGGAGACAAGTTCCATGCGCATCCGAAAGCTTCTTATGCCGACAGTGGCTCTTTCCGCTGCGCTAATGCTGGCCCCCGCCAGCCACGCCGCCGTGCTGGTGGGCCATGATCTGTCAGGACTTTTTGCCGGCTTACCGGGTAATGGCGGTACAGCCCTCTTCTGGACCTTCCAGGGCAACTGGAACAAGGCCATCGGCGTGGAGATTGCGCCCGGCGACGGCTATAGCTTCGAATCGCTGACCGCGGTGCTGCAACTGGACGCGGGGCCTGGCGCTGTGGGCAGTGAACAGGTATGGGCCCGAATCCACGCTGATCAGAGCGGCCACCCCGGCGCGCTGTGGGCAACGCTCGACACGGCCCAGGTGACGGCCGCCACCTATGCCTTCACGCCGATCACGTTCACGGCGCCCTTGCCGGTGACGCTGTTGGGCGGGCAGCGCTACTGGTTCGTGTTGGGCGACAACACGCTTGACTCCGGGCCGGACCTTCGCTGGGCTGTTACGGAGTCCCGGGCGGCGCCCGCAAATGGCGCGGCCAGCCTGCTGGGCTATCGCCTCTCGACCGACGGTGGTACCAACTGGTCGTCCTCTAGCAGCTTCAACGCTGTCAGTATCTTGGCCAATCCGGTACCGGAGCCGCAGGCCGTGATCCTCTTGCTTGCTGGCCTCGGTATCGTGCTGAGCGTTGCCCGGCGACGGCGGCACGGTAGCTGATGCGGGTAAAGCCCTGCCCTTAAAAGGGGGTGGGCGAACTCGGCTGCTGCGCAACGCTCACATCGCGCGCCGACCCAAGGCGAGCCCTGCAGGCTTCGCAGTAAGTGAATGGCGGCCGATGGTTTGGCGCGGTCGATTGCTCGGTCATGGGCTAAGGTTTGCACGTTCGATGACGACAGCATAAACCCAAAGGTAGAGGCCATCCGCATCCACCAGCTTGCGAATCGCCAGCGTGCCGCTGGTTGCGTTCCTGCATTTGGCGTCGCTCGGCATCGTGGTAACTTTCAGACCGTGGTAACGATCTACCACGGTCTCTAACCACGGTTCAGGTCCGGGTGCAATTGGACGCTAATGGCGCCTGTTGAGAATTCCCCCCTCTCATTTACCTCTGAGAGGCACCCGAGGATGGATGCTTCGGGACTTTGATGGCGCTTGAATTGGCGGAAGGTGTGAGATTCGAACTCACGGAGGACTTGCATCCTCGCTGGTTTTCAAGACCGGTGCATTAAACCGCTCTGCCAACCTTCCACGGCTGGTAAATCAAGGACTTAACGAACTTAAGAACTTGAACATCCTTATTTACGTTACCGCAGTCGTCTCCCCGCACATGACCTTCATAGGCGAAAAATGACTTCGATCCGCAAGCCTCGGGAATTCAAGCAACGGCTCGCTGTACTGGTGCCGCGACCATGCCCCCAACTGATCCGTTTTCAC
>CANGUJ010000482.1 GCA_947456845.1 Burkholderiales bacterium
CGCCGCAGTTGACGGCGACAAAGGCACCGCCGCGGCCGCTCAATTCGTGGATGCGCCGCGCAGCAAGCTCCTTACCGCTCCCCGACTCCCCCGTCAGATGCACCGGCGCCATATTGCGGGCGACCCGGTCGATCATGGCGCGGGCGTCGGCGATCGCGGGCGAATCGCCGACCAGACTGCGCGCTGCGACCCGCGGCTTCGCGGCACCCGCCTTCACCGGCACATCCACTGCGGAACGCACCAGAGCGCGCAGTTGCTCAAGGGCGACGGGCTTGGACAGGTAATCGAATGCGCCGGCCTTCAGGGCGGCCACCGCGTTATCGGTGCTGCCGTGCGCGGTGATGACCGCCACCGGGGTGTCGATGGCGCTTTCGCAAATATGCCTGACCAGATCCAGGCCGACGCCGTCCGCCATGCGCATATCGGTCAGGCACAGGTCGTAGGACTGCTGTGCCAGCATGGCCCGCGCCTCCGCAACACTGCCCGCCTGGTCGACGTCCAGCCCCATGCGCACCAGGGTCAAGTCGAGGAGCTCGCGAATATCGGCTTCGTCGTCGACCACAAGGACCCGGGGCACGGCGTTTCTGCGGACCGGCCGCCGCGCCGTGGCTGGCGCATCACGCTGGGTAGCCATGTGCCTCCATGATCAGCCTGAAATTCGCGCCCCGCGTAGACACGCCGGCCAAACCGCCTTCGCCGGGCGCCAGAAATTCGAGGGACGCGCGATTGGCCTCGGCCAACTCGCGGGCGATGTACAACCCGAGTCCGGTGCCGCGCGGATCGGTGGTGAAAAATGGCTCGAACAGTTTGCTGGCATGCTCCTCGGCTACGCCGTCGCCGTCGTCCATCACATACAGGGCAACCTGCTGGTCGGCCGTCGCGGCATCATGCACGCGTATCGACCCGTGCTGCATGCGCGAATGGCGCCACGCGTTGCCCAGCAGGTTCCAGAGAATGCGGTGCAGGTGGTTCCGGTCGAATTGCACCCGCAGCCCCGCGCGGATGCGCAGGTCGAAGACATGCGGCGCGAGGCCCTCGGTCTGGCAGATTTGGTCAATCACGCCGCGCGCGAAGCCCTCCAGTTCCAGCGGTTCGGGCTCGGCACGGTCGCGTCGGTTGAGCTGCAGCACCTCCTGCACGATCCGCTCCAGGCGGGCGGCGTTGTCGCCAATGATGCGGGTCAGCCGCGCGAAGTCCGGTTTGCCACCGGCTTCCTCGGCCAGCAACTGCGACGCATGGCCGATGGCCGACAACGGATTGCGGATCTCGTGTGCGATGTTTGCCGTCAGGCGCCCCAGCGCCGCCAGCTTCACTTGCTGCGCCTGAACCTGCAGCTTGCGCGCATCCTCGAGAAATATCAGCAATTCGCCCCCCGACTCGTCGGCCGCGATCAGCAGTCGCGCGTTCACGCCCTGACCAGAGATCTGGAACTGCACCCGGTTTGCGCCCTCTCCCGCGCGCCAGCGCCGCGCGGTATTGTCAAGTGCAGGCGCAAGATCGGCAAGTCGCTGGCCGTGCACGCCCGTGCGGCCCAGCAGTCGCTCGGCCTCCGGATTGGCCAGGCGCACCGCGCCCCCGGCATCGACCACCAGGACGCCGCTCGGCATGTCGCGGATCACCAGGCGATTGATCTCGATCTGGTTGCGCAGGTCCTCGGAACGCTGTCGCACCAGGGTTTCGTTGGCAATCAGGCGCTTCGCCAGCCGGTTCGTGATGAGCGCCACGGCGAAGCAGCTGCCGGCGAGCAGGCCGACCGGCAAGTAGTCCGTCCAGCCGATTTCGTATTGCAGCACCCAGTACGTGTTCTCGGCAAACAGGGCGAAGGTCGCCAACGAGGCGTAGAAGAGGGACATGCGTCCGCGCGTTACCGATGCTGCGGCAGCCAGCGGCATCAGAAGGAGTATCCCCAGCCCGGAGCGAATGCCGCCGCTGGCGTGCAGCAAGAGGGTAACGATGACCACGTCGCACACCGCGTGGATCGCGAGGTGAACCGGAAACAGGGTTCGCAGGCGCCTGAGCGCCCATGCGAAGGCGATCGACAGCGCCAGGTAGCCGATGCACACCCTGTAGAAAAGCGCAGGATCGGTCGCGCCGAAAACCCGGCTTTCCCCATACAGGCCGATGGCGACCAGAAGGACGCTTGCCAACACCAGGCGGGAGAGGTTGAAGTACCTCAGTGATTTCCAGAAGGCGTCCGGAACCGTTTGCAGGTCCTGCCTGCGCGCCAACAGCGGTGCGATCGACGCCGCGTTCACGAGGCGCGCTTGCCTGCGCTTCTGTGGGCAGGGGTGCAAAACACCTCGCCCTGCGCGTCCAGCGAAGCCTCGCCCGCGGGCAGATGGACGCCGCAATTGGCGCAGCGAACCATGCGCTCGACCTGCGGGCGGGCCGACGCCTGGTCGCGGGCGCGCGCGGCCCGGCTTTCGGCGCCCGCCTTGTACCGGAACCAGAGCAGCGCCGCTATGACGGCAAGGGCAAGAAGGGCGAGTTTGCCCATCAGCAGGCGCCAGCCGGCAGCGCCGCGGGTGCGGCATGCTCCCGCGCGGAAGGAGAGTCGCGCCGCGTGGTCATATTCTGCCCAGGACTACTTCGAGGACGAAGCGCGTCCCGATGTAGGCCAGCACCAGCATGGCGAACCCGGCGAAGGTGCCGTTGAGCGCGGCGCGGCCGCGCCAGCCGTAGGCGTAGCGCCCGAGCAGCAACACCGCGAAGATCAGCCACGCGATCAAACCGAACACGGTCTTGTGGTCGAAGCGCAGCGCGCGGCCGAAGATTTCTTCCGAAAAGATCGCGCCGGAGGCCAGGGTGAGGGTAAGCAGCAGAAAGCCCGCGCCGAGCATCTGGAACAGCAGGCGCTCCATGGTCAGGAGAGGCGGCAGGCCCGCCAGGGGTGGGCGGCGCCCCGGCGACTGCAGACGACGTTCCATGATGGCCATCAGGATAGCGTGTACCGCCGCGATCGCGATGAAGGCATATGCGCCCATGGCGATGGCGACGTGGGCGAGAAAGGCGCCCGAATTGGCCTGCAGGGTCATCTCGGCGCCGCTGAAAAATGCCGGCATCAAAACGCACAGGGCGGCGGGCGGCAGAACTAGCGCAGGCATGCCTTCAAGGGGGTAGATAAGGCTCTCGAACCCGTAGAACACCAGGGCGAGCAGCGCCATCATCGACATGGCGTGGGCGATACCGAAGCGAAAGCCATCGCCGCCGAGGACCCCGCGGAACAGCAGAACCGCATGCAGGGCCACCAGCCCCGCGAGCACACCGCGTTCCCTCTGGCGCGGTTGCGCCCC
>CANGUJ010000483.1 GCA_947456845.1 Burkholderiales bacterium
GAGGATGAACGCTTGCGGATGTATTCCCCCGCGTTCCTGAAGGACCTGGGCGGGTATCGGGCCGGGGAGGTGTTCGACCGTTATGCCGCCGCTGCAGGCACCGATGACCCGCTTGCGCTGATCCAGTATGTTGACTACAAGACCTGGCTGACCGGCGACATCAACACCAAGGTCGACCGCGCCAGCATGGCGCACTCGCTGGAGGTGCGCGAGCCGCTGATGGACCACAAGCTGGTCGAATGGCTGGCGACCTTGCCATCTTCGCTCAAGCTGCGCGGGCAGGAAGGAAAGTGGTTGTTCAAGAAGGCGCTGGAACCCATGCTGCCGAACGACGTGCTGTACAGACCCAAAATGGGCTTTTCGGTGCCGCTCGCGCGCTGGCTGCGCGGGCCCCTCAAGGCGCGCCTGGAGGCGGCGTGCCGCGGTGAACGCGTAGCCGATACCGGCCGCTTCGACATGGGCCGGCTGTCCGGCATGGTCGACGAGCATCTCGCCGGCAGCCGGGACTTCAGTGCGCCGCTGTGGAGCGTGCTGATGTTCGACGCGTTCCTCGCCAATGCCGGCAAGATGGAGTCGCCCGCGGAATCGGCAACGGGCCAGGCGTCATGAGGATTCTCTACCACCACCGCACTGCCTCCAAGGACGGCCAGGCCGTGCACATCGAGGAAATGGTCTCGGCAATGCGTGGCCTGGGCCACGAGGTCTTGATCGTCGCGCCGGAGATGGGCGGCGCGGCGGGCGCGCAAGGCCGGATGGGCGCGCACGTCAGCTGGGTGCATCGCTTGAAGGACCTGTTGCCGCGGGCGCTTTATGAACTCATGGAACTGGCGTACTCCCTGGTGGCCTATCGCAGGCTTGCCGCTGCGGTGCGCGAGTTCAGGCCGGATGTGCTCTATGAGCGCTACAACCTGTATCTGGTGACCGGCACGCTGATCCGGCGGCGATTTGGCATCCCGGTGCTTCTGGACGTGAATTCCCCGCTGGTCTACGAGCGCTCGCTGCACAGCGGCGGACTCAAGCTCCAGCGGCTGGCGCGCTGGGCGGAAGGCTACGCCTGGCGGGGCGCTGACCGGGTATTGCCGGTGACCGGTGTGCTTGCCCGTCATGTGCGCGAGTACGGGGTTCCGGAAGAGCGCATCGTGGTGATCCAGAACGGCATCAACGAGGCCCATTTCGCCGACGCGCCCGGCGTGGAATCGGCCAAGGCGAAGCTGGGCCTGGCCGGTCGGCTTGTATTGGGCTTCACCGGTTTTGTGCGCGATTGGCATGGCGTGGATCGGGTGATACGCTGGCTGGCCACGGCCGATGCCCCGGCCAACGCGCATCTGCTGATCGTCGGCGACGGCCCCGCGCGCGGCGACCTCGAAGCGCTGGCGCGGCGCCTGGATGTGGCCGAGCGCGTGCGCTTCACCGGTGTCCTGGACCGCGGCGAGGTGCCGCGTCACGCGGCGGCTTTCGATGTGGCGCTGCAGCCCGCCGTCACTCCGTACGCGTCACCCCTGAAATTGATGGAGTACCTGGTGCTGGGCAAGGCGATCGTTGCACCGCGCGCGCCCAACCTGCTGGAGGTGCTCGCCGACGGCGACAACGCCATGCTCTTTGACGACCGGGTCGATGGCGACTTCGAGGCGGCACTGACCAGGCTGTGCGCCGATGAAGGACTGCGCATGGCGCTCGCGCGCGGGGCGCGTTCGACCATCGGGCGCCTGCAACTGACCTGGCAGGCCAATGCGCAGAGGGTGGTCGCGATGGCCGCGGCGCTCGGACCGGGCCGGTCGCCTTCGCAGGAAAACACCGGGGCGCGTTCATGACCCGGCCAATCCGCACGCTGCTGATGTCGACGCTGTACCCGAGTTCGGCGCGGCCGACCCATGGCATATTTGTCGAAACGCGGTTGCGCGAGCTGCTCAGGACCGGGGAGGTCGAAACCCGCGTACTGGCGCCGGTTCCCTGGTTTCCGTTACGCGGAACGCGTTTCGGCGAATACGGGGCTTTTGCGGCCACACCTCGGCGTGAGGTGCGCAACGACATACAAGTCGAACACCCGCGCTATCTTCTCCCGCCCAAGATCGGCATGAACATCGCGCCCGGCATGATCGCACGTGCCGCGCTGCCCGCGGCGCGCCGGTTGCTCGAGGAGGGGTTTGATTTCGACCTCATCGATGCCCACTACTACTATCCCGACGGGGTGGCTGCGGCCGCTGTCGCGCGCGCGCTCGGCAAGCCTTTCATCGTGACCGCGCGCGGCACGGACCTGAACCTCGTGCCGGAGTACCCATTGCCGCGTCGACGCATCCTCGAGACGGCGGCGCAGGCCAGCGCGTCCATAGGCGTATGCAAGGCCCTGATGGATCGGCTCGCAGCGCTTGGCGCCGCGCCATCCAAGCTGCATGTGCTGCGAAACGGGGTGGATCTCGCGAGATTCGTGCCCGAGGACCGGGCGGCAGCGCGATCGAGGCTGGGCCTCGACCTCGAAGGCCGGCTGCTGCTTTCGGTCGGACATCTGATCGAGCGCAAGGGGCATCACATCGCCGTCGAGGCATTGGCGCTGCTGCCCAACAATGTGCAACTGGTGATCGCCGGCGCGGGCGTGGAACGCGGTCGCCTCGAGCGCCTCGCAGCGGAACGCGGTGTTGCCGCGCGCGTTAGATTCGCCGGGGCAGTGCCGCAGACGGAGCTCAAGTGGTACTACAGTGCCGCCGACGCGCTGGTGCTTTGTTCCAGCCGCGAGGGCTGGGCGAATGTATTGCTTGAGGCCATGGCCTGCGGTACGCCCGTGATCGCAACCGACATCTGGGGCACGCCGGAGGTGGTGGCGGCCCCCGAGGCCGGGTGCCTCATGCCGGAGCGAAGCGCCGGCTGCCTGGCGCAGGCATTCGATGCGCTGTTCGCGCGCGGCATCGCACGCGCGGAAACCCGGGCTTACGCTGAAAAGTTTTCATGGGAGGCCACCACGCAGGGTCAATTGCGACTCATGCGCGCCATTGCGGATGACGCAGCCGGGCCGGGAAGGACGGCATCGCGCCTATGAAACGACTGCACGGGCGGGGCCCGATGGAGGACGCGTGGAATCGCTCTTGCTGACCGGCGTGATTTATTCGTTCATCTGGGTGGCCTACCGCGTGTTCCGCAGCGAGCGTGCCGGCGGCCGGCGCGGGCTCGGCCTCTTTTCGTACAAGCAAGCCGATGTTTCATCGCCGCCGGCGCGCAGCAAAAGGAAGACCGGTGCGTGATCTGATGCTGGTTCCCGCGGTGGCTGCGCTGTTCATCATGGGCTTGCGCAACCCGTTCA
>CANGUJ010000484.1 GCA_947456845.1 Burkholderiales bacterium
AGGGCGGGGTCATCGAGCGCGCCGTTGGCGTTGATGGTGCCGGTGGCAACGCGTTTTCTGGCGTCGCCGCACGCGAACACCTCCACCTTCATGCCGGTGGCGACGACGCCGCGCGATATGTCGACCACATGAACCGAAACACCGCCAACCGTTGAATGCACGGGATGTCTCCTGCCGGCGCTTCAATGGACCGGGGTGAAGTTTTCCAGGAAATGCAGCAGCGCCGCCGTGGCGACCTCGGCATCTTCCGCCGTCAGGGTCTCGTCCGGATGGTGGCTGATGCCGTTGTTGCCGCAGCGCACGAACAGCATGGCTGTCGGACAGAGGGGCGGAAACACCATGGCGTCATGCCCGGCGCCCGAGGGCAGGTGGCGCACGGCAAGCCCCTGGGCCGTGATGGCGGCCGCCAATTGCGCCTGCAGGGCGGGATGGCAGGGCGCGGCGTCCGCCGCATAGAAAATTTCCGCGCCGACGTCTACGTCGCGGCCGCGGGCGATGTCGGCGAAGCGGGCCCGCAAGGCCGCCACGGCGGCGCGGCGCGCGGCGTCGTCGCCTGAGCGTACATCCACGGTGAAGGTGACGTCTTGCGGGATGACGTTGGCGGCGCCGGGCCTGGCCTCAAGCATGCCGACCGTGCCCACCAGGCCGCCTTCGGTCCGATGGGTTTCGCAATGGCGCTCGACCGCCAGCACCATTTCGCAGGCGGCGGTCAGCGCGTCGCGGCGCTGGCCCATCGGCACCGTGCCCGCGTGCCCGGCGAGGCCGGTGACCGTCACGCGCAGGCGCGTGGCGCCGGCGATGGCCGTGACCACGCCCAGCGCGAGACCGTCGTTCAACAATACCGGACCTTGCTCGATGTGCGATTCGACGAACGCGATCACGTTGCGGCCGCGGCGGTCCAGCGCGGCGATACCGTCGGGGTCGCCGCCAAAGTCTGCGAGGGCCTGCCGCATTGTGATGCCGTCGGTATCCGTGCGGTCCAGCCAGGCCGGGTCGAACGTGCCGGCCATCGCTTTGCTGCCGATCAGCGTTGCCCCGAAACGCACCCCTTCCTCGTCGCCGAAGCCTACGATCTCCAGGGCAAAGGGCAAGCGCTTACCGCGCGCGTGCAGGTCCTTCACGCAGGCGATCGCCGAAAGGATGCCGAACAGCCCGTCGTACTTGCCGGCATTGCGCACGCTGTCTTGATGCGAGCCGGTCATTACGACGGGTGCATGCGCATCAGCCCCGGCGTAGCACCCGACGATGTTGCCCAGCGCGTCGAAGCCCGCCTCCATGCCGGCCCCGCGCATCAAGTCGATGAGGTACGCGCCGGCGTTCTTGTGCTCGGGCGAGAGGTAGGTGCGGGTGATGCGCGGGGCGTCCGAGGTAAAGCGCGCCAGCGCGTCGGCTTGCGCCATCAGGGCCGGTCCGAACCTCATGACGCCGACACCAGGTCGTCGAGGCGCCAGCGCGTGATCCTGCCGATGTTGGCCATGCACTCCGCGAACTCGTCGGCGGCGCTCGCGGCGAGACGTTCGCCGAAGACGCGGATGATGGTGGCGCGGTTGAGGTGCCGGACCGCCAGGATGAACGGCCAGCCGAAGCGCGCGCCATAGGCGGCATTGAGTTCCTGGAGTTTCGCGAATTCCCCGGGCGAGCACTGGGTGAGGCCCGAGCGTGACTGCTCGTTGCTCGAGTCCGCCGTCAGTGCTCCGGCGACCATGGCGCGGCCGGCAAGCTCGGGATGGCCGCGCAGAAAGGCGAGCTGGCGCGCGAAAGGCGCATCGCGGACCGCGCCGAACATGGCCTCATGCAGGCCCGCCACATCGGCGAACGGGCGCGCAGCAAAGGCCGACTCGGCGACCCACGGCGAGTGCTCGAACACGCCTCCCAGGTACCGGACGAATTCCTCCCGCGGCAGGGCATTGACGGCGGCGATGGACATGGGCATGGCGTCGTTCAGGAAAGGGCGGCACGCAGATCGGCGCCGGCCGGCGTTTCCTCGCGCAGAACCAGGCCGGCTTCGACATTGCTCAGGTGCCGGTGCATCAATTCGACCGCGGCGGCGCGGTCGCGCCTGCGGATGGCCTTGAGCAGCAGGCGATGCTCCTCGAGGGACTCGGCTGCGCCGCGGGTGTTCTGGTAGAAAAGGGTGATGAGCGAAGTGCGCGCGACGAGCTCGGAGAGGATTTCCGTGAGCACGACATTGCCGGCTGCCCTGGCGATGACCTCGTGGAAATCGCCCAGCAGGTGGTTGCGCGATTGCGGCGTCCCGGCCTTGATCGCCTCGTCTTCGAGCACGATGTGGTCGTTGAGGGCGTCGATGTCCTTGGCGGTGGCCACCTCGATGAACCGGGCGACGACCGCGGCCTCGATGATTCGGCGCGCCTCGAACACCTCGCGCGCCTCGCGCACCGAAGGCTGGGCCACGAACGCGCCGCGGCCCGGGATCAGCGTAACCAGTTTGTCGCCCGCCAGCTGGAACAGCGCCTGGCGGATCTTGGTGCGCGACACGCCGAAAATCTCCCCCAGCGCCTCCTCGCCGAGCTTGGTGCCCGGGGGCAGGCGGTGGGTGGCGATCGCGTCGGCCAGGCGCTGATGGATCGCCTCTGTATCCACGCCGGGGCCCGTGGCGTTGCCGCGCGCGTTCTTGACGGCAGTCACCGGTCAGCCCTTGGCGCCCGGCGGATGGTGGGCGATCCAGTGGTTGGCGATATCGATACGCCGACAGATCCACACGTCCGGGTGGCTCTGCACGTAATCGAGAAAGCGTTGCAACGAAGCCAGGCGCGCAGGCTTGCCGAGGATGCGGCAGTGCATGCCGACCGACATCATCTGCGGGCGGTTGTCGCCCGCAGGATCGCCTTCACGGTACAGCACATCGAACGCATCGCGCAGGTAGGTGAAGAAGTGGTCGCCCGTGTTGAAGCCCTGCGTGGCCACGAAGCGCATGTCGTTGGTGTCCAGGGTGTACGGAACGATCAGGCGGTCGATGCGGGTGCCGTCCGATTTGTCCACCTTCATCCAGAACGGCAGGTCGTCCCCGTAGTAATCGCTGTCGTACACGTAGCCGCCCTGGTCGGCGACCAGGCGCTTGGTGTTGGGCGAGTCGCGGCCGGTGTACCAGCCGAGCGGCCACTGGCCGCCGGTCATGTCGCGGATGATTTCGGTGGCGAGCTTGATGTGCTGGCGCTCGCGCGTCTCGCTCATGAACTGGTGATGGATCCAGCGCCAGCCATGACAGGCGATTTCATGACCCTGCTCGACAAACGCGGCCACCAGTTCCGGATGCCGGTTGAGCGCCAT
>CANGUJ010000485.1 GCA_947456845.1 Burkholderiales bacterium
GCCGGAGCCCGGCACCATCGTCATCAGCGCGCTCGGCCTGGCCGACCCGGCCAGGTTCAACGGCGATGTCGCAGCCGCCGGCGCCGAGGCGCGCGCCGATGCCCGGCGGCAACTGGTGGAAAAGGCGCTGGGCCTCTATGTGGCGCAGGACTCGCTCAACAAGAACTACGAATGGGTCTCGCAGAACATGCTCTCGCGTTCCGGGGAGTTCATCAAGGCCACTCTGTCCGAGGATGCGCCGCAGGCGGGCAAGGACGGCCTGGTTGCGCTTGCGACGCGTGCCACCATCCGGGTACGCGAGTTGCAGAAGTCGCTCAACCAGATGAGCGAAAAGGAACGCGTCGAGTTCATCCGCAACAATGGCGATCCGCGCATCTCGGTCGAAATGCTGATCCGCAATGCCGAGTCGAGCGAGCCTGTACCGCCCGCCCGATCCCAATTGGCCGAGAACATGATCAAGGAGCGCATCAAGTCGTTCGGGTTCCGGGTCTGGTCTACTGAAGGCGAGGCCAAGACGGCGGCTTCGGCCAGACCGGCCGACTTCCATATCGTCGGCGAGGTCAAGGTGAAGCAACTGTCGGCCAAACTGGCGGCCTCCGGGCTGACGGTCACCAAGACCGCGCTGACCTCATGGACCGTCAAGGCCATCGACAAGTCGACGGGCGAAGAGATCTACATCAACACGACCATGCCCAAGAGCACGTCCTGGCCGAGCGAGGATGCGGCGCTGGCCGACATAGGCAAGCTGGTTGGGGACGAGTTTTCGAAAAACTTCTTCCTCGCCCGGTTCAATTTCGGCACCCAGAAGATCAACCTGAATATCAGCGGCCTGCCCGAAGGTGCCGCTGCGGCGATCCTGCGCGAGCTGCGCGGGTTGCGCGTGGTACTCGACGCGCGCGATGCCGGCGCCGGCAGGTACGTTCTGGAACTTCCCGAAGGCAATGCCCCCGAGCTGATCGCCGAAGGAGTGCAAAAGCCGCTGAACGCGAAGCTGGGGCAGCCCTGCCTGGCGCCCGCGGGTTCTGCGGGTCAGGATGTGAATCTTTCTTTTGCAGCGGCCTGCGCAGCCGAGCCGGTGCGAGGCAAGCTCGAGTCCGCGCCCCCTGCGGGGCTGATCGGAGCGCCCGAAGGGCGCAGCAAGGCGTTGCGGCGAGTCGCCTGAACATTCTCGCATCCCGCGCCGGCCGTGCGCGCCTGTTCCGGAACACGGCCCGGTGGCGCATGCGAGGTGCTGGGCGATGCGGCGGCGGGACCGCAGGGCGCCGCGGTCGTGCAGGCGAATCAGCCGCGAACGGAGAACTCCAGCTTTTCCGCCGATGACTCCGCGGCGCTGTGACCGAACACGATGATGCCCGAGCCGCGCATCATCAACTCCTCCCGGCGCAAGGAAATCTCCGCTTCCCCCGTGAAAGTGATGAAGGTGCCGTTGGTGCTCTGGTCGGCCAGGAAATACTTGTCGCGGCGCCGCTCGATGCGCGCGTGGTTGCGCGAGGCCTTGGGGTCGGCGATGACGATATCGCCGCTCGCGTCGCGTCCGAGCGTGACCGCGGGGCGGGCCTGATTCATGATGATTTCGCGACCGGCATGCCTGAGGATCAGGACCGACTGGGATTGCGGCAGATTGACCGAGGGCGCGGCCATGGTGAGATCGTCACCCTCCTGCCAGATGACTTCGCATACGGCCAGGTCATCCGCCTTTCCCTTGACGGCCAGTGATGCGATGTCGCGTGTGCCCATGCGCAACGCCGGCGACAGCATGTCCACGGTGGTTCGAGTGGTGATGATCTGCATGCCCTTGGCCAGGCCCGCCATGCGCGCGGCAGTATTGACGGTATCGCCGAAGACATCACCGTTTTCCTCGATGACGGTGCCGGCATGAAATCCGACCCGGATGCGGCGTTTCGCGCCATTGACCACCGGCAGCTTGTCTATCCTGTTTTGCATGTCGGTGGCCGCCATGAAGCCGCGGTCGGCGCCGTCGAAAACGCACATGACTTCGTCGCCGATGGTCTTGACCACGCGTCCGCCCTGGCGCGCGGTGACCGCCGTCATTTCGGCGAGCGCCTCGTCGATCATCGACTTGGCTACTTTATCCCCTAGGACTTCGTAGAGCTTGGTGCTGCCGGCGATGTCGGCGAACAGTACCGCGACGGCCGCAGACGCGCCGCTGCCATCGGCCCGCAACGTCTGGTCCGGCGGGCTCGCCATTGATCAGTGGCGGTGCACAGAGGCGGTCAAGCCGCCGCGCGCAGTTTTGCCTGGGCCGCCGAGGCATGCATCGAAGCGTAGGCCGAATGCGCCGCGGCTTCCGCCTGACCCACCTTGACCGGGTAGCCCATGTCCATCAGGACCGAGCCCAGCGCGGAGAGGCAGAGCATCACGTTCTCCGGCTTGCACGAGTAGCCCATCAGGCCGAACCGCCAGATCTTACCTGCCAGGGGGCCGAGCCCGGCGCCGATTTCCATGTTGAACTCGTTAAGCAGGCGTTTGCGCACCTCGGCCTCGGTCTTTTGCAGGCTTTCCGGAATCTTGATCGCGTTCATCTGCGGGAGGCGATAGGCTTCCTTGACCAGGAATTCGAGCCCCATGGCTTCCAGACCGGCCTTGAACGCCAGGTGATGCCGCATGTGGCGCGCCCAGGAATTCTCCAGGCCTTCCTCCTTGAGCAGCAAGAGCGCCTCGTGGAGGGCAAACAGGCTGTTGATGGGGGCGGTGTGATGGTAGGTGCGGGTGGTTTCACCCCAGTAGCCGAGCACCAGGTTCAGGTCCATGAACCAGCTCTGCACCCGGTTCTTGTCCTTGCGCAGCTTGACGCGCTCGATCACCGCATCGTTGTAAGACACCGGCGAGAGGCCGGGAACGCAGGACAGGCACTTCTGGCTGCCGGAGTAGATCGCGTCGATGTTCCACTCGTCAACCTTGATGGGCGTGCCGGCGAGCGAGGTGACGGCATCGACGATGGTCAGCGCGCCGTATTTGTGCGCGATCGCGACCAGGGTCTTGGCATCGGACTGGGCGCCGGTGGACGTCTCGGCATGGATAAACGACACGACCTTGGTGTCGGGGTTTTTCTTGAGCGCGTCCTCGAGTTTTTGCGGATCGCAGGGGTCGCCCCACTCGTCCTCGACCACGATGGCGTGGCCGCCGACGCGCTGCACGTTCTCGATCATGCGGCCGCCGAAGACGCCGTTGCGCATGACCACGACCTTGTCGCCCGGCTCCACCATGTTGACGAAGCAGGACTCCATGCCGACCGAACCCGGGCCTGATAGCGGGAATGTCAAC
>CANGUJ010000486.1 GCA_947456845.1 Burkholderiales bacterium
CCGGTCACGCCCTTGAGCGACACGTAGTACACGTAACCGGAGGCCGCGCGCGCGACGGCGTCGATGCGCGCATCCGTGGACGTGGGTGCGAGCAGGAAGATCGGATCGAGGCCGTTCTTCTTCATGAGCGCGTCGAAGTCCTCGCATTCCTCGGGGGGATAATCGACCACGAGCACGCCATCGACCCCGGCCGCCTTGGCGCGGGCCACGAAGTTTTCCTTGCCCATGTGTTCGATCGGGTTGGCATAACCCATCAGCACGACCGGCGTAGTGGTATCGCCGCTGCGGAATTGCTCCACCATGGCGAGCACATCGGCAAGCGAGACGCCGTGCTTCAGCGCCCTTTCCGACGCACGCTGTATGACCGGACCGTCCGCCATCGGGTCGGAAAACGGCACGCCGAGTTCAACGATGTCCGAGCCAGCCTTCACCAGGGCATGCATCAGCGGAACGGTCAGCGAGGGCGACGGGTCGCCGGCGCAAATGTAGGGAATCAGGGCCTTGCGGCCGCCGCGGGCGATCTCGGCAAGCACATTCTGGATGCGTGACATGGCGCCATTCCTAGAAGGCGATGCCGGAACGCTCGGCCACGGTGTGCATGTCCTTGTCGCCGCGCCCGGAAAGGTTTACCAGCAGCACCTTGTCCTTGCCCATGCCTGGCGCCATTTTCATGGCCTGCGCGACGGCGTGGCTGGATTCGAGCGCGGGGATGATGCCCTCGATGCGGCAGAGCTTGTGGAAGGCATCCAGCGCTTCGTCATCGGTGACCGCGACGTACTCGGCGCGGCCGCAATCCTTGAGCCACGCGTGCTCGGGTCCGACGCCGGGGTAATCCAGCCCGGCCGAAATCGAGTGGGTTTCGATGATCTGTCCGTTGGCGTCCTGCAGCAGGTAGGTGCGGTTGCCGTGCAGGATGCCGGGGCTGCCGGCGGACAGCGACGCAGCGTGCTTGCCGCTGGCCACGCCCGAGCCCCCCGCCTCGCAGCCGATCAGGCGCACTTCCTTGTGGCCGATGTAGGGATAGAAGATGCCCATCGCGTTGGAGCCGCCGCCCACGCAGGCCAGGATGGCATCCGGCTGCCGGCCGATCATCTCGGGCACTTGGGTCAGGCATTCGCGGCCCACCACCGAATTGAAGTCGCGCACCATCATCGGATACGGATGCGGACCGGCGACCGTGCCGATGATGTAGAAGGTGTTCTCGACGTTGGTGACCCAGTCGCGCATGGCCTCGTTGAGCGCGTCCTTGAGGGTCTTGGAGCCGCTCTCGACCGGCACCACGGTGGCGCCGAGAAGCTTCATGCGGTAGACGTTGGCGGCCTGGCGCTTGATGTCCTCGCTGCCCATGTAGACCACGCATTCGAGGCCGAAGCGCGCCGCCATGGTGGCGGTGGCCACGCCATGCTGGCCGGCGCCGGTTTCGGCGATCACGCGCGGCTTGCCCATGCGGCGCGCGAGCAGGGCCTGCCCCATGGTGTTGTTGACCTTGTGCGCGCCGGTATGGTTCAGGTCCTCCCGCTTGAGATAGATCTGCGCCCCGCCCAGCATGTCGGAAAGCCGCTTGGCGTGGTACACCGGGCTGGGCCGCCCGACGTAATGCTTGAGCTCGGACTCGAACTCGGCGATGAAGGCCGGGTCCTGGCGGTAATGATCGTATTGGCGCGCGAGCTCGTCGAGCGCGTGCATCAGTGTTTCGGAGACGAAGATGCCGCCGTAGGGACCGAAATGGCCGCGCGCATCGGGCAGGTTGTAATCGCCCACGGCGGAGCCGGTGGGGAGGTCATTGAGTTTCATATGTGGTGTCCTTGGCGATGTCCCGCACCGTTGCGCGGGACCTGTCAGGTTGTTGCGTCAGCCGCTTCGACCGCTGCCATGAATGCGCGGACCAGAGCGGCGTCCTTGATGCCCTTGGCGGATTCCACGCCGCTGGAGATGTCGACGCCGAGCGGAGCGGATTCAGGCGCAGCGAGCGCCCGGAGCGAGCGAATGCCTGCTGCGACATTTGCGGCATGCAACCCACCAGACAAAACGGCCCGAGCCGCGATTTCTTTTGGTATGAGCGCCCAATCGAACACCTCGCCACCGCCGCCATAGCCCTCGACGAAAGCGTCAAGGAGGATGCCGCGCGCGGCACTGAATTCAGTGGCGTATTTTAGCAAATCCATGTCGGGGCGCACTCTGGCGGCCTTGATGAAGGGCAGGGAGAAGCCCGTGCAGTAGGCGGGAGGCTCGTCGCCGTGGAATTGCAGGAGTTGTAGACCGACTTCAGCGACTGTGGCGTCGACCACTGCGGCCTCGGCGTTGACGAACAGCCCGACCGCGGTCACGAACGGCGGCAGCCGGGCCGCCAAGGAAGCGGCCAGTGCCGGAGACACGTAGCGCGGGCTCTTGGGATAGAAGACGAATCCGACCGCATCGGCGCCCGCATCCACAACGGCATCGACATCCTCAGGGCGGGTCAGGCCACAGATCTTTACACGGGTTCGCATCGTTGGAATCTCATGGCTTAAGGAGCGCGGCGGGACTTGCCCGCTCAGGCGCAGGCAAGCCCCATTCAGGGCCATAGTGCACACCGGCGAGATACAGGCCGTGCGGGGAAAACGTCGGCGCCGCGCGTGACCGGTCCCCGGACCGGAGAACTTCCGCCACCCATTCGGGCGGCTGCCGCCCCTTGCCCACATAGACGAGCGAGCCGACGATGTTGCGCACCATATGGTGCAGGAAGGCGTTGGCCTCGAGCGAAAAGCGGATGATATCTCCATGCCGGGAAATCTCGAGGCTGCTCAGATCACGGATTGGTGAACGCGCCTGGCATTCCGCCGAGCGAAAAGCGCTGAAGTCATGCCGCCCGACGAGCGACCGTGCAGCCGCCTGCATCCTGGCGAGATCCAGCGGCAGATGGAACCAGCCCATCTGCCGCGCCCCCGCCGCGGGGCGGACGGCTCGGTTGAGCAACACGTACTCGTAGCTGCGCGCGAGCGCGGAAAAGCGTGCGTGGAAGTCCTGCGCAACCCACCTTGCCCAGAGCACGACGACGGATGCGGGCAGATGTGCATTGACGCCCTTGACCCATGCGGACAGGGGCCTGACCGCGGCGGTGTCGAAATGCACCACCTGCATGAGCGCGTGCACGCCCGTATCGGTTCGGCCGGCACACACGATATCGACGGGTCCTCCCGCAATGGCCGATAGCGCCTGCCCAAGCGTTGCTTGCACGGTCGGCCGGTCGGGCTGGACCTGCCAGCCGAAAAAGCCCGCTCCGTCGTACTCAACGCCCAGCGCAAC
>CANGUJ010000487.1 GCA_947456845.1 Burkholderiales bacterium
GGGTTTCGAGCACCTGGAAGAAGATCTCGTCTTCCTTGATCATGCCGAGTTCGAAGCGGGCGCGTTCCTCGATGGCGCCGAGACCGTTCTTGAGGTCGCGCACCTCGGCCTCGAGACCGTTGTTGCGCTTCTGCAGGTCCAGGTTGACCTTCTGCTGCGCACCGACTTGCCGGTCGAGGTCCCACACGCGCATCCAGCCCCCCTTGCCCAGCCATAGCGGGTACTGCAGCAGCAGGATCAGCCCGGCGAAGACGAGCGTCAGGACGCGGCTCATGCGCGCCCGGCCGGTTCGTCCGCGCGGGCCATGCGCGTCTATCGCAGGTTGTAGAACGCGGCGCGGCCGGGATAGCTCGCCACCTCCCCCAGGTCCTCTTCGATGCGCAGCAGCTGGTTGTACTTGGCGATGCGGTCGCTGCGGCTCATCGACCCGGTCTTGATCTGCAGCGCGTTGGTGCCCACCGCGATGTCGGCGATGGTGGAGTCCTCGGTCTCGCCGGAGCGGTGCGACACTACGGCGGTATAGCAGGCCCGCTTGGCCATCTCGATGGCCGCGAAGGTCTCGGTGAGCGTGCCGATCTGGTTGACCTTGATGAGGATGGAGTTGGCGATGCCCTTAGAAATGCCCTCGCGCAGGATCTTGGGGTTGGTGACGAACAGGTCGTCGCCGACGATCTGCACCTTCTTGCCGAGCCGGTCGGTGAGGAGCTTCCAGCCGTCCCAGTCGCCTTCGGCCATGCCGTCCTCGATGGACAGGATGGGGTACTTGTCGCACCAGCTGGCAAGGTAGTCGGCGAACTGTCCGGCCGAGAGGGTCAGCCCGTCGCCTTCCAGATGGTACTTGCCGTCCCTGTAGAACTCGCTGGCCGCGCAATCCAGGCCGAGGGCGATCTCGCCGCCGGGCTCGAAGCCGGCTTTCTCGATCGCCTCGATGATCAGCTTGATGGCCGCCTCGTGGTTGGCCACCGAGGGGGCAAAGCCCCCTTCGTCGCCCACGGCCGTGGTGAGTTTGCGGTCATGCAGGATCTTCTTCAGGGTGTGGAACACCTGCGCGCCGTAGCGCACCGCCTCGCGGAAGGTGGGGGCACCGACCGGGATGATCATGAACTCCTGCAGGTCGAGGTTGTTGTCGGCATGCGCGCCGCCGTTGATGACGTTCATCATCGGCACCGGCAGCTGCATCGCGCCGGAGCCGCCCAGGTAGCGGTACAGCGGCAGGCCGGTTTCCTCGGCGGCGGCCTTGGCGGTCGCCATCGAGACCGCGAGCAGCGAATTGGCGCCCAGGCGCGCCTTGTTCTCGGTGCCGTCGAGCTCGATCAGGGTGCGGTCGAGAAAGGCCTGCTCGTTGGCATCCAGGCCGGCGACGGCCTCGGCGATCTCGGTATTGATGTTCTCGACGGCCTTGAGCACGCCCTTGCCGAAATAGCGCTCGCGGTCGCCATCGCGCAACTCGATGGCTTCGCGCGAGCCGGTGGAGGCGCCCGAGGGTACGGCGGCGCGCCCCATGGAGCCCGACTCGAGCAGTACGTCGCACTCGACGGTCGGGTTGCCGCGGCTGTCGATGACCTCGCGGCCGATGATGTCTACGATTGCGCTCATGGTCCTATCCTTCTCGAAATTGCGTTTGTCAGGCCGCGCCCGCGCCATCCCCTACAGGTCGAGTTCGGCGAATCCGCGCCGCTTTGCCGCGGCGTCGATCTCCATCAATGTCTCAAGCAGTTCGCGCATGCGCTGCAGCGGCCAGGCGTTGGGGCCATCGGACAGCGCCTTGTCGGGGTCGGGATGGGTTTCCATGAAAAGCCCCGCCACGCCCGCGGCGACCGCGGCGCGCGCCAGCACCGGGACGAATTCGCGCTGCCCCCCCGAGCGATCGCCCATGCCGCCGGGTTGCTGCACCGAGTGGGTGGCGTCGAACACCACCGGGCATCCCGATTCGCGCATCACCGCCAGCGAACGCATGTCGGATACCAGGTTGTTGTAGCCGAAGGAGGCACCGCGCTCGCACACCATGATGTTGTCGGGCGCGCCGGGATGCGCCTGCCTGGCGGCCGAACGGGCCTTGTCGACCACGTTCTTCATTTCCCATGGCGACAGGAACTGCCCCTTCTTGATGTTGACCGGCCGGCCCGCCGACGCCGCCGCCTGGATGAAATCGGTCTGCCGGCACAGGAAGGCCGGGGTCTGCAGGACATCGACCACCGCGGCCACCTCGGCGATCTCGGGTATGTCGTGGATGTCGGTGAGCACCGGCACGCCGACCCGCGACCTGACCTCGGCCAGGATGGCCAGCCCCGCATCGATGCCCGGTCCGCGAAACGACCGGCCTGAACTGCGGTTGGCCTTGTCGTAGGACGACTTGTAGATGAAGGGAATGCCGAGGCTGCCGGTGATTTCCTTCAGGCGGCCGGCCGTGTCGAGGGCCATTTCGCGCGACTCGATCACGCAGGGCCCCGCGATCAGGAACAGGGGATGGCTCAGGCCGGCCTGGAAGCCGCACAGTTGCATGGCGCTACGCCGCCTGCCCGAGCGCTTGCACCTGGGTGCGTGCCTTGGCGGCCAGCGCCGCCTCGATGTAGGCCTTGAACAACGGGTGGCCGGCGCGCGGCGTGGAGGAAAACTCCGGATGGAACTGGCAACCCACGAACCAGGGATGCTCCGGCAGCTCGATGAGTTCGCACAGCGCCTCGCCGGTGGAGGCCGCCTTCGCGCGCGCCGCAACGGTGAGCCCGGCGGCCTCGATCTGCGGCAGGTAATGGTTGTTGACCTCGTAGCGGTGACGGTGGCGCTCCTGCACCACGCCGCCGCCGTAGATCCGGGCGGCCAGCGTGCCGGCCACCAGGTCCGCCGGCTGCGAGCCCAGGCGCATGGTGCCGCCCATGTCGGAGGACGCGGTACGACGCTCGATGCGGCCGTCGCTGTCCTTCCACTCGGTGATGAGGGCCACCACCGGGTGCGGGGTATCGGGGTCGAACTCGGTGCTGTTGGCCCCCGCCAGGCCGGCCTTGTGGCGCGCGTACTCGATGACCGCCAGCTGCATGCCCAAGCAGATGCCGAGGTAGGGGATCAGGTTCTCGCGCGCATGGCGGATGGCCTTGATCTTGCCCTCCACGCCGCGCACGCCGAAACCGCCCGGCACAAGCACGGCGTCTACGCCGGCCAGCGCGGCGGCCACGGCGGCGGTGTCCGCGTCACCGAGGGACTCGGAGTCGACATAGCGGATCTCGACCCGGGCGTGGGTGTGGATGCCGGCATGGATCAGCGCCTCGTTGAGGGACTTGTAGGAGTCA
>CANGUJ010000488.1 GCA_947456845.1 Burkholderiales bacterium
GACGTTGCCCATGCTGTCCTGGTGGGCCAGTTCGCCGGACAGCACGTAGCTGATGATCTCCATGTCGCGATGGCCGTGCCGGCCAAAGCCGGTGCCCTTCTCGATGCGGTCCTCGTTGATCACCAGCAGGTTGCCCCAGCCCATGTGCGCCGGGTCGCGGTAGCCCGCGAAGGAAAACGAGTGGTCGCTCTTCAACCAGCGGTGGTCGGCGTAGCCGCGCTCCTGCGATCTGCGGATGGTTTGCATGAATCAATCCCCGGGGACTGGGAGCGCAAATTGCGCGATGGCAGAGCAAGCTCTCAGGTTAGGGAAATTGACGTCATCTTTCAGTTTTTTTGAATCAAACGACCGCAGTCGGCTGCCCTACACGATGCGCTCGCTCACTTGATCCGGTTGCGTTCCATATAGGCCCGCTCCAGCCTGACACGGGCATCGAAAACCCGCTGCTCCAGACCCGCGATGCGATTGAAATACGCCTCGTTGAAACGTCGACCGGTTCGCTCGCCAGCCTGCGGCGCCAGACCGTTTTCGAGCGCACGTTGCGCCTCGGCCAGCATGCGGCTGCCCAGGCGAATCTCCTGATCGTTGCGGTCAAGCGATTCGGTGCGCTCGCGCAGCCGAACACGTAGCGCTTCGGCTTCGCGCGCGATAGCCGTGCGGCGCGACTCGATCTCCGCGCGCTCGAACCCGCTGGCCTGCGGCAAGTCCAGCGTTCGCAGCACACGCTTGCCGGGCACTGGCTGATCCGAATAGGTTACCCGTCCATCGCCGTCGGCTTGCTTAAGCACCTGCATACCCAACGCCTGACCGCTTGCGGCGGCCAGGCAGCACGCCCACAGCACACTGCGCCATCGCGGGCGCGGGCGCGACCCGCCGCCATCCGATCCAGGCGGAACCATGGCGATGCTCTCAGGCAAGCGCAGGCGTCGCCGCGGACACCGTGGCGCTTCGTGCCCGCTCGGGTCGGCGCAGGAACACGCGCGGCAGACGCGGCTCCGCGCAACGGCTCGCGCTGCTCGCGGCGTCGGCCACGACATCCGCAAGGCGCAGGTTCCAGCCGACCAGTATCTCCCACAGCAGGCGTGACTCCCCCGAATGCATGCGAGCATCGGCACGCATGATCCTGAGCAACAAACATGCAACACGCCGCTGCCGCCGCCGATCCACTATCGTCCCGAGCAGCCCGCGAATGTGCTGCATGCTCGCAGGGGTGTCGGGAGCCCCTTTCCCGGGAGGCGTTGCCGCGCGCAGTTCACCACTGTAGGCCTCGGCCTCCGCAACAAAGCGCTCGCGCGGAATGCCGAGCAGATCGAACGCGCGCAGACGTTCGAGCACGCTTGTGTGGGTGCTGCGGAAATCACCCGCTGTCAACAATCCGAGCGTCACCAGGCGGATCGCCGCGATGTCGGCTTGATCAATTGATCGATTCATCTTCGCCACCGTTACTGAACATCGACCATGGCTTGCGGTGGCGCCTGGCGTCGTTGCCGCCGCTTTCCGACCGTGCGCTCCACCTCGCGCCTGAGCAGGCGACCGGCGCGATCCGCAGCCCGGTCGATCAAGCGATACACGTCGCTATCGACCGCACCGCAAACGATCTCGGGGCCGGCCCCGCCAATGCGGATCAGGCAACTCTTGTCGACACCATGACGCGGTCCATTGACATCGGTCAGGGTCACCGAGATACGCTCGACGCGCCCTGCAGCTCGATCGAGCGCGAACCCCAGCCGCTTGTAGGCATGGGCGCGGATCGCCTCGGTGGTGGAGAAACCATGGCTGGTAATGCTGATCTTTTTCATCGTGTGCCTTTCAGATCGGAATGTGAAGCATGAGTGTAGTGCCGCGAATGTTTCCGGTAAATTCGCATTTATTGCGTTACATTACGATTTTTCCGATATATTTCCATGCCGCTTAACTACAAGCACCTCCAGTACTTCTGGGCCTTGGTCAAGGAAGGCGGGGTCGTCGGCGCCGGCCAGCGCCTGCACGTCACACCACAGACGGTCAGTGGCCAGGTGGCGCTTCTCGAGTCGGCGATCGGCAAACGCTTGCTGCGCAAGTCGGGCCGCAGCCTGGAAATGACCGACGTCGGCCGCACCGCCTTCGCCTACGCCGACGAAATCTTCGGCCTGGGGGATGAACTCGATGGCTTGCTCAAGGGCGCCAGCCAGCGCCGCACCGAGTTTCGCGTCGGCGTGGCCGATGCGGTTCCGAAGTCGGTGGCCTACGACCTGCTCGAGCCGGCCACCCGCCTGGCCGATCCGGTACGGCTGGTGTGTCGCGAATGGAAACTCGAGAACCTGCTGGCGGAACTTGCGCTACACCGCCTCGACGCAGTGATCGCCGACGTCGCCCTGCCGCCCAACCTCAACTTCAAGGCCTACAGCCACAAACTCGGCAGTTCCGGGCTGACGTTCTTTGCCGCAGCCCCGGCACGACAGCACCTCAAGGGTGAGTTTCCCGCATGCCTGGACGCGGCGCCGATGCTGCTCCCGGGCGGCGATACCGCAATACGCGCACACCTTGACGCATGGTTCAGGCAACTCCACATCACGCCCCTGATCATCGGCGAATTCGACGACGGCGCCCTCATGAAGGCATTCGGTCAGCACGGCCAGGGGGTTTTTGCAGGGCCGACGTTTCTCGAGCGGGAGATCAGCGAGCAATACCGCGTCGAAATCATCGGGCGCGCCGCCAATCTCGTGGAGCATTTTTTCGTGATCTCCCCCGAACGCCGGATCAAGCACCCATGTGTGGCCGCGATCACGGATGCGGCGCGGCTGCGCCTGATCGGCGGCTGAGTCGTTCAACCGATGTCATTATTGCGATGAACGCAAAAAGAACAGGCCCATGCCGACCGCACGCGATGTCCTCACCCACGCCGCCCTGGCCATGTTGCAGACCATCGCCGCCGCGTCGCGGCCGTCGCACATGCTGCCCGGTGCGCGGACCTACCTGGTGCGGCAACTCGAAGAAGCGCTGAACGAGCTGCTGTTCGATCGCGGTTCGCGCCGGGCGTCCGAGCGCGGGCCGCTGTCCGGCACGGCGGGGCTCACGCTCTGGCGCACCACCAGCACCGCCGGCACCTGCACATACGGGGCGGTGAAGGCCAGGTAGGCCGAGCGTTCCGGCGTGGGCCGCAGTGAAGAGATCAGGTCCACCTCGCCGCGCCTGGCGGCCTCCAGGATCGCCGCCAGCGGCTGCGCCGGCAGCATCAGTACCGGCGAATCCAGGCCGGACTTGACAGCCTCCAGGATGTCGATCGAGA
>CANGUJ010000489.1 GCA_947456845.1 Burkholderiales bacterium
GACAACATAGCCGCCGAACACCCCGACGGCCGAAAACATCGCCGCCAGCATGGGCATCGCGAAAACCCCGGCCCAGAATCGCGGCGCCAGCACGCGCGACACCGGCGAGACAGCCATCATCTCCATGGCGGAGAGTTGCTCGCCCGCCTTCATGAGGCCGATTTCGGCCGTGATCGAGGTGCCGGCCCGCCCGGCGAACAGCAGCGCCGTGATCACCGGGCCCAATTCGCGCACCAGCGACAACGCCACCAGGAGGCCGAGCGCCTGCTCCGAGCCGTAGCGCTGCAGCGTGTTGTAACCCTGCAACCCGAGCACGAAACCGACGAACAGGCCCGACACCACGATGATCACCATCGAATAGTTGCCGATGAAGTGCATCTGCGCCACGGTCAGGCGGAAACGCCGGAATGCCGTGGCCGAGGACGCCAGGATGGTGGCGAACAGCCGCGCGGCATGTCCCAGCTTGGCCACCCGTTCGGTGACCGCATGCCCGAGGCCGCGAGCCAGGCCGATCATGCGCTCAGCCCGAGATCGGCGGCGTATTCGGCGGCCGGGTAGTGGAACCGCACCGGGCCTTCCGGGCTGCCGTTGATGAACTGCCGCACATAGGGCAGTTCCGACGCACGGATCTCGTCGGGCGTGCCCTGGGCGACGATGCGTCCCTCGGCGAGGAAATACACGTAATCGACGATGGCCAGCGATTCATGCACGTCATGGGTCACCACGATGGACGCCGCGCCGAGCGCGTCGTTCAGGCTGCGGATGAGGTTGGCGGTGATGCCCAGGGATATCGGGTCGAGGCCCGCGAACGGCTCGTCATACATGATTAGCGCGGGATCGAGTGCGATGGCGCGCGCCAGCGCCACCCGCCGCGACATGCCGCCGGAAATCTGCGAAGGCATCAGCGCGTGGGCGCCGCGCAGCCCCACCGCATGCAGCTTCATGAGCACCAGGTCGCGAATGGCCGCTTCGGGCAGACCGCTATGCTCCCGCAACGGGAACGCGACGTTATCGAACACGCTCATGTCGGTGAACAGCGCGCCGAACTGGAAAAGCATTCCCATGCGCCTGCGCAATGCGTACAGGCCCGCGGTGTCCTGCGCGTGGACGTCCTGGCCGTCCACCAGGACGGTGCCGGACTGCGGCCTGGCCTGGCCGCCCAGCAGGCGCAGGACCGTGGTCTTGCCCGAACCCGAGCCGCCCATCAGGGCCACCAGTTGCCCGCGCCTGACCTCCAGATCCACGCCGGACAGGATCTGACGGCCGACCTCGCCCGTCGGCGTCGGGTAAGCAAAGGAAACGCCCTTGATGGCCACGAAGGGCGGGTTTGGGGGCACTGGAGGAATCCGGTCGGCCGGCGTGAGATTGAAGCTCCACATTTTAACAGCAGCGTATTCGCCATGGCATACATGCGCCGGCGGCCATGCGATATAGTGCGCGCACTTTGGTCTTCCCGCCGATCCGCCACGTGCCAGCCGCACTGAAATGCCTCGATGTGGGCAAACGCTACGGCTCCGCGCAGGTGCTGCGCGCAGTCTCGTTCGAGGTCGAGGCGGGTGCATTCTTCGGCCTCGCGGGCATCAACGGCGCGGGCAAGACCACCCTCATCAAGTGCATGCTGGATCTGAGCACGCCGGATGCGGGACGCATCGAGGTTTTCGGCCGGCCCGCCACCCTGCCGCGCAGCCGCGCGGCGCTGGCGTTCCTTCCGGAGCGGTTCATGCCGCCCTATTACCTCACCGGGGCTGCTTTCCTGCGCATGATGGCGGCCCTGCGCGGCGACGAGTATCGACAGGACGCCGCCCTGGCCATGCTGGAACGGCTCGACCTGGACGCCTCGGCGTTGATCCGCCCGGTGCGCGCGTATTCCAAGGGCATGACGCAGAAGCTGGGGCTCGCCGCGTGTTTTCTCGCCGACCGCGACCTGGTCATCCTCGACGAACCGATGAGCGGCCTCGATCCCCAGGCGCGGGTCCGGGTCAAGTCCATCATGAAGCAACTGAGCGCACGCGGGCGCACCCTGTTCATCACCTCGCACGCCCTGGCCGACATCGAGGAACTGTGCGACACCGTCGCGGTACTGCATGCCGGCGCACTGGGCTTTCTCGGTTCTCCCGAGCAGATGCGCAGGAGCACCGGGGGGCGCACCCTGGAGGACGCATTCATGCGCCTGACCGGGCAAGACACCGCGGAAGCGGCATGATCGGGGCAGCCGCACCGGAGCCCGCCCGCGCCGGTCGCGCATGCGCCGCCCGGTCGCCTGAGGCACGCATGCACGCACCCGAACGCGAAGCTTGAACGGAAGGTTGAACGACTTGTACCTGAACCATTTCGGCCTCTCCGAGGCGCCTTACCGGATCACCCCGCATACGGACTTCTTCTTCGAGGGCGCCAATCGCGGCACCACCCTGGACGCGCTCATCTACACCATCACCCACGACGAGGGCATCGTCAAGGTGACCGGCGAGGTCGGCAGCGGCAAGACCATGCTGTGCCGGATGCTGATGGAGCGCCTGCCACAGAACGTCGAAACCATCTACCTCGCCAACCCCTCGCTGGGACGCGACGAGATCATGATGGCGATCTCCGACGACCTCAAGGTCGCCGCCGCGGGGCAGCGCTCCTCGGTTCTGCTGCGCGCCCTGCAGGAACGCCTGATCGAGCTTTATGCGGCCAACCGCCAGGTGGTGGTTCTGATCGACGAGGCGCATGCGATGCCGGTGGAAACCCTCGAGGAAATCCGCCTGCTCTCGAATCTCGAGTCGAAACGCCACAAGCTGCTGCAGATCGTGCTCTTCGGGCAGCAGGAGCTCGACGAAGTCCTGGGCACCCCGCAGATGCGCCAGCTCAAGGACCGCATCGTCCACAGCTTCAGGCTCGAGCCGCTGGTGCGTTCCGATGTCGGCTCCTACCTGATGTTCCGCATGCGCCATGCCGGCTACAAGGGACCGGACCTGTTCACCGCCGGCGCCATCCGCCTGATCTCCGAAGCCTCCGAAGGCCTGACGCGGCGCATCAACATCCTGGCCGACAAGGCGCTGCTGGCCGCGTTCGCCGACGGCGGCTACCAGATCCTTCCCAAGCATGTGAGCGCCGCCATCGGGGATTCGGAATTCACGCGCGTGAAGGCCCGGCCGCGCATGGCCTTGTCGACCGCCGGCCTGGCCGTTGCAGCCGTCGGACTGATCGCGACCGGCGCGGCCGCCGCGCTTCTGGCGGTCTACATCGCCATCAAGCGCACGCCCTGGCTCGCGCAAGCGAGTCCC
>CANGUJ010000490.1 GCA_947456845.1 Burkholderiales bacterium
CAACGGTTGGTAGAGCCTCGAGGATGTCGCTCTTGTTCGCCACGAGCAACCGAGCCAGGACATGCACCAGCAGTTGCCGGAATTCCCGTTCGAGGGAACTTCGCTGCGCCGGGCTTGCCTGCGCCCAGTGCCGCCCGACAGCCTGCAGGGTGATGCCGGCAAAATCCATATGCGGCGCCACCGTGCGGTTGATGATGGCCACGGCGTTGGGTATTGCACGCTCGCCGGCGAGGGCCTTGTCGTCGCTCTGCAGCGCCGCTCCGAGGGCGCTGATGATGCTGGCGACCAGGGCTTCCGGCCTCTCCTGGGCCTGGGCGCCCACCGCTGCGATGAGCAGGATCAAGAGTGCCCAACCGCGGCGCAAGGCGGCCTTGGTCAGCATGGCAGTGCTTTATGCGCAGCAGCCGGCGCCCCGCACAGGGATGATGATGGAGCGTTGACTTTATGCATGCGTAGACCCCAGGCGTAGCGGGGCGGACGGCTGGCTCTGTCCGCTGCCGCGGAGGATTCTACGCTCCCGAAGAGAGGTGCAGAAGATCGCGGCGTCGCCGCCCGGCCGCCGGCGGATGGCAACCACTGCGTACTGCCAAACGGCCGCCCGCGTCAGCCGCGCAAATCGCCGTCGCACCCTGGAGGAAGACTGTCGAAAAGACATGACGCTGCGATCTCAGGCCAGCAGGAGGGTGGCCGACCCGGTCGCCATGAACAGCGCGGCGGCGACAAAGCGCATGGCCGCGAGGGGAAACCGCTCCGCCAGGCGGCTCCCAAGAAGCACTGCGGGCACGTTGGCCAGCATCATGCCGAGCGTCGTACCGAGGGTGACGACCACCGGCATGCCGAATTGCGCCCCGAGGCCAATGGTCGCAAACTGGGTCTTGTCGCCCATTTCGGCAAGGAAGAACGCCACCAGCGTGGTGACGAAGACGCCGCGCATATCGCGCGGACCCTGATCGAGTCTGTCCGGGAACAGCGCCCAGATGCCGAAGGCGATGAAGCTGCCACCCACGATCCAGGCGGTGAGCTGCGGGCTCATCATGCGCGCGGCCAGAACGCCCAGCGTGCCGGCCAGCGCATGATTGACCAGCGTGGCCGCCAGGATGCCCCAAATGATGGACATGCGATCGCGGTAGCGCGCCGCCAGCGCGAATGACAGCAACTGCGTCTTGTCGCCGATTTCTGCCACGGCGACCAGGACGGTCGAAGTGGCGAAAGCGTTGATGGCGCCCTCGGTCACTGGCAAGGCTGGTCAGTCGCCTGCGGGCAGGGGCGCCATTGCGCCGGCCTCGGCGCGATGCGGACATTTTTCCTTGACGCAATCGGCATACAGAGAAAGGGAATGGTCGTTCAATGCGAAACCGCGCTCCGCGGCTATGCTGTTCTGGCGCCGTTCGATCTCGGCGTCGTAGAACTCCTCGACCCTGCCGCATTGCAGACAAACCAGGTGGTCGTGGTGCGAGCCTTCGTTAAGCTCGAATACCGAGCGGCCGGATTCGAAGTGATGGCGCTGCAGCAGTCCGGCCTGCTCGAACTGCGTCAAAACCCGGTATACGGTTGCCAGACCCACCTCGATGCGCTCGGTCAGCAATTGCCGATATACGTCTTCAGCGCTCATGTGCCGGACGCCGCTGGTCTGGAAAAGTTCGAGGATGCGCAGCCGCGGCCCGGTCGCCTTCAGGCCCATATTGCGCAAGCCGTCCGGATTTTGCGGGGCGGCTTGCTTCGAGGGGGGGCGGGATTGCGGCATTTCCGGATCGGCCCTGATGTCGGTCGGCAGGTGAGGGGTGGAAGGCTGGGGGGATGCGGATCCATCGCGGTAAAGCGCTTTGGATGCGGCTCTTGCGTATCACAGCAGACCGCAGCAAACCAACCCTTTAAAGTATCATACTGGGTTTGGCTGAGTCGCGCCGCACCCTTGCGCTGAAGGGATCCCTTGAACTACCGCCTGAACGTATACGCGCGACTGGTCCTCTCATCGGTTCCGGCGCTGCTCATCGCCGGTTGTGCATCCGACGGCTCGATGCAACGCTATGTGCCGCAGATCGTCACGCCGTATCGTATCGACATTCAGCAGGGCAACTTCGTCACCCAGGACATGGTCGACAAACTGGCTGTCGGGCAGACCCGCGATCAGGTGCGTTTCATCCTTGGCACGCCGCTGCTGACCGATGTCTTTCACGCCAATCGCTGGGACTACGTCTTTCGCTCCTCGCGCGGCTGGAACGAGCCCGAACGCCGCAGGCTGGTGATCTACTTCGACGCCGACAGCCGGGTGACCCGATGGGAAACCGATATACCCCCGCCGCCGGCCACCTCCGGTGCGCCGGACAAGCCGGCGCCGTCGGCACCGGTGGCGGGTCCGTCCGTGTCAGACGTACGGCCGCCGGCCGGCAGTTCGCCCAGTGGCGCAAGCGCCGCTTCGGCAGCACCTGCGGCTGTCGTGCCGGCTGCCCCGTCACTGATTCAGGAGACGCCGCAACCGGCTGCCGCCGTTGTGCCTGCCGGCCCAACTTCGGATGCGCCGCCAGTGCCGCTACCGGCGCCCGCGCCCGCTTTAGCGTCTGCGCCGGCCGAGCCTGCGGCGCCGACGCTCAACCCGCTGCCACCAGCGCCAAACGCGGATATCGACCGCAAGCAGGCGTCTGCGCCTGACGCCGGGAACGCCGCGCCACGCGAAGTTTTGAGGGCGGTCGAGGAATGGCGCGCGGCCTGGTCCGCGCGCGAGGTCGAGAGGTACCTGGCGACGTACGCCGCAAACTTCAAGCCGGGTGGCGGCCTGTCACGGCCAAAGTGGGAGCAGCAGCGCCGCGAACGCCTCAGGCGTGCAAGTTTCGTGGTCGTGAAAGTGGTTGATCCGCAGGTCACCGTGGCAGGCAGCGAAGCCACGGCTGTCTTTACCCAGATCTACGAATCCGATACGCTCAAGGAGTCCGGTCGCAAGAGACTCGGCCTGGTCCTGGCGGGCGATCGCAGGTGGCGGATTCGCGAAGAATCATTTGAGAAGTGAACCCATGGCCAATCTGAAAGTGGTGGTGGCTGGAGCCGGCGGCCGAATGGGGCAAATGCTGATCGAAGCCGTCCGATCCAGCGGCGATTGCACCCTGCACGGCGCGCTTGACATGCCCGGTTCGCCCGTAGTCGGGAAGGACGCCGCGGCGAACAGCAGGGTGATCGTGTCCAGCGATGTGGCAGCCACGCTCGCTGGTGCGGATGTCCTGATTGACTTTACCCGCCCCGAGGGTACCTTGCACCACCTCGACCTATGCC
>CANGUJ010000491.1 GCA_947456845.1 Burkholderiales bacterium
CCACCGGGCGAGGACTTGAAACCCTTGATCGCGGTCAACTGCATCTCCAGGCCGTTGACCTGCAGGTTGAGCATGTTGAGATTGATCTCCAGCCACTGGCGGATTTGCTTCAACTCGCCGATGCGCTTTTCCAGTTCCTCCGGCGCGAAGGCAGGCATGGCGGGCGCGGCACCGGCGGCAAAACCGGGAATGCCCATTTGCGCCCAGAGATTGCGGACGAATTCAAAAGGATCGGGCGGCGTGGACATGTGTTGTCATTTCGCAGCGAAGCAAGAGCGCCGATTCTACGACGCTGCGAAACCATGCCACGCCGGACCGTACGGCAATGCCGGCGGGTGCGGGCGGCCTTTTGCGCACGGCCTTGCGTGTAAAGTAATCATCGCCGCCGCACGTGCCGTGTCACACACTGGACGCAAAACTGCCATGCTGGGAAGATTGTTTGGCAAGTCCCCTGTCACGAACCGGGCAGGGAACACGCTTGTTCGCCCGCCGCTCGGTCGCGTGGTGCTTAACGTGGGCGGCAACAGCAAGCAGATTGCCATTCCGCGGCATTTCGACGGTTGGCGCCATGATCTGCTTGACATCGACCCGACCGGCAACCCCGACCTGCTATGCGACGCACGCGAACTCGAAGCCCTTCCGGGCGAGCAGTACGATGCCATCTATTGCTCGCACAACCTGGAGCATTACCTGCACCACGACGCTCGGCGGGTACTCAGGGGATTCCTGAGCATCCTCAAGGTCGACGGCTTCGCCGACATCCGCGTGCCCGACATCGGCCAGGTGATGCGCCACTGCGTGGCCAACAACATGGACCTCGACGATGTGCTCTACGAGTCGGCCGCGGGGCCGATCATGGTGCGCGACGTTCTGTGGGGTTGGGGGCGCAAGATCGAGACCTCGGGCAACGACTTCTTCGCTCACAAGACCGGATTCACCCCCACCTCCCTGACGCGTATTCTTGAAGACGCCGGTTTCGCCGAGGTGTTCCTGGACGCGGCCGACGGGCCTGCTTTCGAAATTCGCGCCCTGGCCTTCAAGCGCCCGGGCGCCAACCCGCACAAGGCGGCGTTGGGCATAGGCTGAAGCGGACGTCCGGGCGCCGGCGTAGACCGGCACCCCCTGTTGCCGCCTCGCAAAAGGGTTCAAGCCGGCCGCATCAGGCGGTATCGGCACGCGGCGCGGGCCCGTCGGCCGGTGTGTCCGGCGCCGCCAGGATGGCCTCCCCACCCGGATAGGCCGACTCGCCTGGGGCGGGTTGCGACCCGTGCGCCGCCGGGGCTTGTGTTGCCACCTGTTCGGCGGCATCCGCCGCCGTTGCCCGGCGGCGGCGCAGCGAGGCCACCTGCTGTTCGATGGCGCCGAACATCGATACGCCGTGGGTGTCGAAAGCGTCGATGCGCACCCTGTCGTCGAACTTCATGTAGCCGGTGCGGGGCTTGCCGCCCGCGCCTTCCTCCTGGCTCTCGCGGGCGCGCAACTCGGCGATGCAGCCGACATTGCCTTCCGACGACACCGTCCCCGAGCCGATAATGGCGCCGGCACGCAGATTGCGGGTCTTGGCCGCATGGACAATCAGGTCGATGAAGGAAAAACGTGCCCCCGACCCGGCGTTGGCGCTGGTGAAGCGCACCCCGTTCCAGTCCACCGCCACGCCCAGGCGGGCCAGGCCGCCCTGCCAGGCTTCGCCCAGTTCGTCGGGCGTCACCGCCAGCGGCGCGAAGGCGGTGGCCGGCTTGCTGTGGAAAAAACCGAAACCCTTGGCCAGTTCCGGTGCGATCAGGTTGCGCAGCGACCAGTCATTGATCAGCACCAGCAGGCGCACGTGGTCGAGGGCTTCTTCCTTCTTCACCTGCATCGGCGTATCGCCGAGGATGACGCCCAACTCGGGCTCGAAATCGATGCCCCAGTGCTCCTCGGCGAACACCGGCGCGTCGCAGGGGCCGAGGAAATCATCGCTGCCGCCTTGATACATCATCGGTTCGCGCCACAGGTGGTCGGGCAGCTTGCCGTGGATGGCGCGGGTGAGGAGTTCGACATGCTGTTCATAGACAGAACCGTCGGCCCACTGGAAGGCACGCGGCAATGGCGCCATGCAATTGGCCGGCACGAATTCGAACGGCCGCTTAGCGCGGCCGCTGTTGACGGCCTGCGACAGGTCTTCCAGCTGCGGGGCGATGAAGCTCCAGTCGTCGAGCGCGCGCTGCAGGGTCGGCGCGATGCCGTCGGCCAGGTGGGCGGTCTTCTGGTCGCGCGACACGACGGCCAGCATGCCGTCGCGCGAGCCGTCCTTGAGGGTTGCGAGTTTCATGGGGATTGGATGATGCGCGCGCCGCCAAGTGCGCGCGGCAGGTCGGGAAAGCGCGGATTGTCGCGCAAACGGGCCACGCCGGCGCCGCCCGCCGCGCTCAGGGCAAGGCGGCGCGCATCGCCTGCTCGACCGCGCAGAGCGAAGCATCCTCGATGCCGTGCTCGCGCAGGCCCGCCAGGGTGCGCGTGAGGTACTCCGAGCACGGGCCGTGCAGGCCTGCGGCCGTGGCGATGCAACGCCCCGCATCGCGCGCTGCCAACTTGCCGGCATAGGCAATGCTGCGGTGGTTCATCACGAAGGCGATGGCCGCCACCGCCCCCCGCGATGTGCGCGCCTTGACCCAGGTGGGAATGTAGGATCCGGTCACCATCTCGCGGCGCCACAGCAGAAGCATTTCCTCGCGCACATGCGCGGCGGCGATGCGATAGGCGAGGCCCGCGCAGGTGCCACCGTGATCCAGCGCCAGGACCAGGCCGGGATGCTCGGGCGTGCCGCGCCCGATGCGCGACCACAGGCAGAACGAACGATGAAAACCGTAAATCCTCGCCAGGCGCTTCTCGATGAACGGAAAGATCGGGTTCCAGAGCAGCGAACCGTAGGCGAACACCCAGACATCGCCACGCGGCACGCAAGCCAGCGTGCGGTCGAGGGACCGCTCCAGCTGCTCGTCGGTCCACGCATGGGCCGCCATGCGTGACTTGAGAAAGGCGTTGCGCAGCGACCCGTTGATCAGATCATCCCGGCACAGCGGGCGCCCGAAATGGGGGTGCTGGGAGTGGTGCGCTGCGGCCGCGTTCATGCCGCTTTATAACGCAAACACCATGCCGGTTGTTGACGCGGCCCGCCGCTGCCCGGGCGCACGCGTGTTCAGCGCGTCTTGCCCGACCCGCCTTGCCCGCCCATCGCCCTGGCGAAAGCCGCGGCCAGCGGGCTGGCCG
>CANGUJ010000492.1 GCA_947456845.1 Burkholderiales bacterium
ACGGCGCCATGCGCGTTGCGGCGGCATCGGCAGCCGCCCGCCGCGCCCACTAGAATCGTGCGCATGCGGGACGCGCGCGCGTGCACTTGCCGGTGCACTCGCCTGAGGTCCCGCCGACCTTCATGCGGCAGGAGCGACCCATGGGCAGTTACGTCCTCGCGCTAGACCAGGGCACCACCAGTTCGCGCGCCATCGTGTTCGACCGCGGCGGTAACGTCGTGGCCATGGCGCAAAAGGAATTCCGCCAGATCTATCCGCAACCCGGCTGGGTCGAACATGACCCGGAGGACATCTGGCAAACCCAGCATCACACCGCCAGGGAGGCGCTCTTCAAGGCGCGCGTATCGGCCGCACAACTCGCCGCCATCGGCATCACCAACCAGCGCGAAACCACCGTGCTGTGGGACCGCAACACCGGCCGCGCGATCGGCAACGCGATCGTCTGGCAGGACCGGCGCACCGCGCCCGCGTGCGAAGAGTTGAAGGCCGCGGGGCAAGCGGCGGCCATCCGCGAGCGTACCGGGCTGGTGCTCGACGCCTATTTTTCAGCCACCAAGATCGCCTGGATCCTCGACAACGCGCCCGCCGACGCCGCCGGCCGCAGCCTGCGCGACCGCGCCGAGGCTGGCGACATCGCCTTCGGCACCATCGACACCTGGCTCATCTGGAAGCTCACCGGCGCCACGCAGCAGAGCGGCGCGCTGCATGTGACCGATGTGTCCAACGCCTCGCGCACCATGCTCTACAACCTCGCCGCCGGCACTTGGGACGACACGCTGCGCCTTGCCCTGCGGGTACCCCCGGCCGTGCTGCCGCGCATCAGGCGCTCCAGCGAAGTCGTGGGCACCGCGCACGCCGGGGTGTTCGGCGCGGAGGTACCGATCGCCGGCATCGCCGGCGACCAGCAGGCGGCGCTGTTCGGCCAGGGCGCGACGGCGCCGGGTTTGGCCAAGAACACCTACGGCACCGGCTGCTTCATGCTCACGCATACCGGCGGGCGCGCTCTTGAATCAAAGTCGGGCCTGATCACCACTGCCGCGGCGCAAGCCGATGCCAACCGGACATTCGCGCTGGAGGGCAGCGTTTTCATCGGCGGCGCGGTCGTGCAGTGGTTGCGCGACAGCCTCGGCATCATCAAGACAGCCGCCGAGGTCGAAGCGCTCGCCGCAAGTGTGCCCGACAGCGCCGGCGTCACCTTCGTGCCGGCCTTCGTCGGGCTCGGTGCGCCCTACTGGGACTCGCAGGTACGCGGCGCCATCCACGGGCTCACCCGCGGCGCCGGCGCCGCCCACATCGCCCGCGCCGCGCTCGAGTCCATCGCCTTCCAGTCAGCCGAACTGCTGTACGCCATGCAGGCCGATTCCGGCGTGACCCTGTCGGAGCTGCGCGTCGATGGTGGCGCCACCGCGAACCGGCTCCTGATGCAGTTCCAGGCCGACCTGCTGGGGGTTCCGGTGGTGCGACCCAAGGTGATGGAGACCACCGCCCTGGGCGCCGCCTACCTCGCGGGCCTCGCCGTCGGTTTCTGGAAGGACCCGTCCGAAATCGCCGCGCTGTGGCATAGGGACGCCACCTTCGAGCCCACCATGGGCGAGGACGAGCGCGCCAGCCGCATGGCCGGCTGGGCAGAGGCGGTCAGGCGCGCCCGGGGCGTCTAGCGCCCGCTTCACTTCTTTTCGTCGACCTTGCCGATCTGGCGCACGACGTCGGCCATCTTCTTCGCATCCTTGTCGAAAAATACGCGGAACTCGGCCTGGTCGAGATACTGGATCGGCTGGCCGGATGACTCCATGACCTGCCGGAACTGCGCATCGGCCACCGCCTGGCGCACCGCCTCGCGCAGCGGCCGGATCACCGCCTCGGGGGTGCCGGCCGGCGCGAACAGGCCGGCCCAGATGTAGAACTCGTTGTCGATGCCCGACTCCCTGAGGGTGGGAACGTCGGGCAGGGCAGGATGGCGCTTGTCGCCCCATGATGCCAGCGCGCGCAGCTTGCCGGCCTTGACATGCTGCAACACCGGCCCCGGCCCGGAGGCAAGCGCGTCGACCTGTCCGCCGAGAATGGCGGTCACCGCCGGGCCGCCGCCCTGATAGGGGATGTGGAACATCTTCGCCCCGGTGGCGAGGGAGAACATCTCCATCGGCGTATGCAGTGCGCTGTAATAGCCGGACGAGGCGTAATTGATCTTGCCAGGATTCGCGCGCGCCGCGTCCACCAGGTCCTTGACGGTGCGGTAGGGCGACTCGGCGCGCACCACCAGCACGGTCGGATCGGCCGACACCAGCGCCACCGGCGTCAACTGGTCCAGCGTGTAGCCCGGCGGCTTGCCGTTGATCTTGTCGGCTTCCGGCAGGATTGACACGCTCGACAGCGCCATCAGCAGGGTGTAGCCGTCGGGCCTTGCCTTGGCCACGTACGCGTTGCCCACCGCGCCACCGGCCCCGGCGCGGTTCTCCACCAGGACTTTCTGCCTGAGGATGCGCTCGAGCGCCACCGCCATCGGCCTGGCGGTCAGGTCGGCGACACCGCCGGGCGGAAACGCCACCACGAGACTGATCGGTTTGGCGGCAGGCCACGGTTCCTGGGCGGAGGCGGCCATTCCCCAAAGGCCCAGGCAAAACAGCAGCAGTGCGCGCATGGCTAGTCCCCGCAAATATCCTGTCTAGGCAGATTGTAGCGACCGGCGGGAGCACCGGGCGGATGGGCCGTCTGGCCGCCGCCCCGGCACGCGCCATGCGGCAGGACAGGCAGGTCGATTCCGCTAAAATGCGTCTTTGACTCACGCGGCCTCGGCCCATGCTCACGTTTCAGCAAATCATCCTGCGCCTCTCGGACTATTGGGGCAAGCAGGGATGCGCACTGCTCCAGCCCTACGACATGGAAGTCGGCGCCGGCACTTCGCATACCGCCACTTTCCTGCGCGCTATCGGTCCCGAGCCCTGGAAGGCGGCCTACGTGCAGCCGAGCCGCCGCCCCAAGGACGGCCGTTACGGCGAGAACCCGAACCGGATGCAGCACTACTACCAGTTCCAGGTGGTGCAAAAGCCCGCGCCGGCCGACATCCTCGACCTGTACCTGGGCTCGCTCGCGGCGCTCGGCTTCGACCTCAAGACCAACGACATCCGCTTCGTGGAGGATGACTGGGAGAATCCCACCCTGGGCGCCTGGGGTCTCGGCTGGGAAGTCTGGCTCAACGGCATGGAAGTCACGCAGTTCACCTATTTCCAGCAGGTCGGCGGCATCG
>CANGUJ010000493.1 GCA_947456845.1 Burkholderiales bacterium
GATCATGACGTGCAGGGGTATCAGGCGGCGGTGGCCGCACTCTTCGGCGACGTGATTCATGTAGGAGGCCACCTTGAGCGCATCCATGCGGCTGTCGCACTTCGGCAGCGTGACATACGCCAGGCGACTGCCGGCGATTCGCACCGCGATTTCGACGTCCTTCATGCAGTGGGGATGGCTGGCGTCATGGATGCGCACGCCTGCGCGACCGAAGGCGTTGTCGCTCCCGGCGACCAGTTCCGCGGCCATCTCGGCTGTTTCGCGCTCGCGGCCTGGCGCGGCGCCGTCTTCGAGGTCGCACAAGACATCGAACAGGGGCTGTCCGGCCACGGCGGTCGTGCGCTGCTTTTCGAAGGCGCGCCGGATGAACTTTTCGTTGCCGGCGAAGTGCTCGCAGACGGGGATCGCCGGCAGCGGCTTGCCGTCGACGAAGAGGACGTCCTTGGGATGGGTGGTCATGACGAGAAGCCGGCGCCCCGGTTTCAGCCTGCCCGCGCGCCGGCCCGCGAAATCAGCCCAGCAGGTGCTTGACGCCGTCGCGTTCCTCGTTCAACTCCTTGAGCGTGAAATCCATGCGCTCGCGCGAGAAAGCGTCGACTTCGAGGCCCTTCACCATGGTGTACTCGCCGCCGGCGCAGGTGACCGGAAAGCCGTACATGGTGTCTTCGGGAATGCCGTAGCTGCCGTCGGACGGGATGCCCATCGTGACCCACTCGCCATTCGTGCCCAGTGCCCAGTCGCGCATGTGGTCGATGGCGGCATTGGCCGCCGACGCGGCGGAGGACAGACCGCGCGCCTCGATGATCGCGGCACCGCGCTTGCCCACGACCGGCAGGAAGGTGTCCTTGTTCCAGACCTCGTCGTTGATCAGCGCCTTGACGCTCTGGCCGTCGACGGTCGCGAAGCGGTAGTCCGGATACATGGTCGGCGAATGATTGCCCCACACGACCAGCTTCTTGATTGCCGCGACCGGCTTGCCGGACTTGGCCGCGAGTTGCGAGAGTGCGCGATTGTGGTCCAGGCGCAGCATCGCGGTGAAGTTCTTCTTCGGCAGCGAGGGCGCCGACTTCATCGCGATGTAGGCATTCGTGTTCGCAGGATTGCCGACGACCAGCACCTTGACATTGCGCGAAGCGACCGCGTCGAGGGCCTTGCCCTGGGCGGTGAAAATGGCCGCATTGGCCGACAGCAGATCCTTGCGTTCCATACCCGGGCCGCGCGGCCGTGCGCCGACCAGAAGCGCGTAGTTGATGTCCTTGAACGCCGTCATCGGGTCGCCATGGGCGCTCATGCCGGCGAGCAGCGGAAAGGCGCAGTCGTCGAGCTCCATCATGACGCCCTTCAAGGCCTTCTGCGCCTTTTCATCAGGTATTTCAAGCAGTTGCAGGATCACCGGCTGGTCCTTGCCGAGCATGTCGCCGTTGGCGATACGGAATAGCAGTGAATAACCGATTTGTCCGGCGGCGCCGGTGACGGCGACGCGCACGGGGGATTTGGCCATGATCAGGTTCTCCTTGGGCTTCAGCGTGGAGTTAAAGGGGGGCGGTGTGGAAGTTTGGCGCCGCTCGGGCCCTCCGCTCACGGCTGAAGGCGCGACGAAACTGCTGCGAAGTTTAGGAACGTTGAAGGGGGAAAGTCAAGTCGGGTCTTATGTCTTATATAAGATATAAAACAAGATATAGACGAAAGTCCGCGGTTTGTGATTCAATCCGTTTCCATGAGTTCCGATGCTACGATTGCCGGCGCGACGCAGGCTTCGTTTTCGCCGACGTTCAGCCCGCTTTACCAGCAGATCAAGGCGCTGATCACGCAGAGCCTCGAGGTCGGCGAGTGGAAGCCGGGGGACATGATTCCGTCCGAAATCGAACTCGCTGCGCGCTACAAGGTGAGCCAGGGGACGGTGCGCAAGGCCATCGATGAACTGGCCGCCGGGAACCTCCTGCTGCGGCGGCAGGGCAAGGGGACGTTTGTCGCCACCCATACCGAACCGCGCGCGCAGTTCCGTTTCCTGCGCCTGATGCCCGACGAGGGCGAGCAGGGCTATCCGGAGAGCACCATCCTCGAATGCCGGCGGGTCCGCGCTCCGGCGGAGATTGCGCGCACGCTTGAATTGAAGCCAGGCGATCCTGTGGTCACCCTGCGCCGCCTGCTTTCATTTTCCGGCTATCCCTGCGTACTCGACGAGCTTTGGTTGCCCGGGAGCCTGTTCAAGGGCCTGACTGCCGAACGCCTGACCGAATCCAAGGCGCCTCTGTACAGCATGTTCGAAAGCGAATTCGGTATCAAGATGGTGCGCGCCGACGAGAAGATCCGTGCTGTTCCTGCCGACCCCGAGGCTGCAAGAATCCTGCGGGTCGAGCCGCGCGCGCCGCTGTTGCTGGTCGAGCGCGTCACGTTCACCTACGGCGAGCGGCCTGTCGAGGTCCGCAGGGGGCTCTATCTCACCACGCGCCACCATTACAAGAACGAATTGAGTTGATCATGCACGCCCGGGTTATGCTGCCCTGCGGAAGCGGGATGTATAATTTTGAGAGTAAGAGGGTGGTGGCGCGGAGCGGTCCGCCGCGTCATGGCACGGGGGTGCCTGTCAGCCCGGCCGGACGCGTGTCCGGGCGGGTGCGCCGTGGATGCACTGCGGCGAAAAATCGGGCCTAAATCCAATAACCGGGAATTCAATACGGAATGTCTACCACTACCGCCAAGGCCGCTCGGCCGCGCCCCAAGCATCTCGACCTCTCGAAAATCCGCCTGCCCTTGCCAGGCTGGGTCTCGATCATGCACCGCGTCAGCGGCGCGGGCTTGTTCCTGGCCATCCCGTTCCTGCTCTGGCTGCTCGACATGAGCCTTTCGACCGAAATCGGCTTCGAGTCGCTGGCCGCCATCCTGCAGCTCTGGTGGGTCAAGGCCTTGCTCACGGGGCTGGTGTGGGCCTACATGCACCATTTTTGCGCCGGCATCCGCTACCTTCTTCTCGACATGCACAAGTGCGTCGACCTGCCGGCGGCACGCACCAGCGCCGCGGTAGTCTATTTCGTGAGCATACCCCTCGCTGCGCTGATCGCGTGGCGCCTGTTCATCTAGCCGGACGCGGAGCAAGCACACCATGAAACAACGAATCGTCGTCGGCGCGCATTACGGTTTTCGCGACTGGCTCGGCCAGCGCGCCACAGCCGTTCTCATGGCCCTGTACACCATTCTTCTTCTCGCCGTTCTCCTCGTCGCGCAACCGTCCGATTA
>CANGUJ010000494.1 GCA_947456845.1 Burkholderiales bacterium
CACGCGCCCCTTGGCCGGCACGTTCGTGGCCGCCACCACCGCGCGCTGCGGCGCGGGCTTGGCCAGCACCACGGTCTCGAGCGCCAGCTTCTGGCCCGGCTGCACCATGTCGGATTGCAGCTTGTTCCAGCGCTTGATGTCGGCGACCGGCAGGTTGAACCTGCGGCCGATGGCCATCAGGGTTTCGCCCTTGCTGACCACATGGATGGAGCGCACGATCCTCTCCTCGGGCTCCACCGGCGGCCGGTCGATCGACGCCGGCAGGGCGGCGGCGTCGCCCGCGTTATCGCGGCGCGGCACCAGCAGGGTCTGGCCGGGGCCCACCCGGGACTTGTACGACAGCCCGTTGACGCTCTTCAGGGACGCGAGGTCGATGCCGAAGCGCGCGGCGATGCGGTCGAGCGATTCGCCGGCCTTGAGCAGGTAGCCCTGCCAGCTCGACAACGGCTTGTCCTGATGGATTTCCAGGTTCTGCCTGAAGGTTTCGACCTTGTCGGCCGGAAGAACCAGGGTCGGGCGGTTCGCGCCGGGAATGACCGGCCGGTTGTGCGAGGGGTTCAGGGCGATGAACTCGTCGACCGGCATTTCGGCGAGCCGGGCGGCGACTGTCACGTCGATGTCGCGGGTCTTGGTGATAGTGGCGATATAAGGCGTGTTGGCCACCGGCGGAAGCGCCACGCCGAACAACTCCGGGCGCATCACGATGTTCTTGATCGCCTGCAGCTTGGGCACGTAGCCGGCGGTCTCGGCCGGCATGCGCAGGCTGGCGTAGTCGGTCGGCTCGCCCTTGGCGCGCGCCTTCTCGATGGCGCGGGACACCGCGCCCTCGCCCCAGTTGTAGGCGGCCAGGGCGAGTTGCCAGTCGTTGAACATGCCGTGGAGCATCTGCAGGTAGTCCAGCGCGGCGTTGGTCGAGGCGACGATGTCGCGCCGGTCGTCGCGCCACCAGTCCTGCTGCAGGTTGTAGCGCTTGCCGGTGGCGGGGATGAACTGCCACATGCCCGCCGCCTGCGCCGGCGACACCGCGCGCGGGTTGTAGGCCGATTCGACCAGCGGCAACAGCGCCAGTTCGGTGGGCATGCCGCGCTTCTCGATTTCCTCGACGATGTGGAAGAGGAACGGCCGGGCGCGCTCGAAGCTGCGCTTGAGGTAATCCGGACGCGCGGCATACCAGGCGGTTCTATCCTGCGCGGCGGCATTCGCGAGGTCGGGAATGGCGAACCCGTTGCGCATGCGCTGCCACAGGTCCTGGTTCGCGCGCGCGCCGGAAACGTCGATGTTGCCGATGTCGGCCTGCAGTACTTCCTGCGGCGTGATGGCCTCCTGGGCGCGGAAGATCGGGGCCGGGACCGCGGCGACGGCGCTGGCGTCTTCGGACGTCTGCACGATCTTGGGTGCGATGCCGCACGCCGCGAGGGCGACCGGCAGGGCCAGCAACAGAAGTCGAATTGCCGCGTGGGATCGGTGCATGCGGCCCCCCTTTTTTTTGGAACGCGGATAGTAAGGGGCCTGCGCCGTATTGTCAAATGCGGGCCTGTTGCAATCATTTGATTTTCATGGGTTTTCTTTTGCGGATGCGCGCGGCATGCGATAATCGCTAGTCAGATGGCAAGGACCGCCGGCTTGCATGGGCCGGCTTGCATGGGCCGGCTTGCGTGGGCCGGCTTGCATGGGCCGGATTGCATGTCCGACTTCGGCGCGCGGGCCTGGATGCGCCTGACCGATCGCAACCGTGTCCGCAGGCATGCCGGCTTCACCCCACCCTGTAAGCTTCACAACCTTCGTGCCGAATACCCGCCCCCGAGTCCCTTCGCCCGACCGCGAATGCGAGCGCCCCCACACGCTCGCGGACTGGTTCGCCACGCCGCAGGGGCGCTATGTGCTTGATTGGGAGCGCGCGCGCCTGGACGAAATGGTGGCCGACGTATTCGGTTATTTCGCCGTCCAGGTGGGCCTGCCGTCGATCGACTTCCTGCGCGCCAACCGCATTCCGTGGCGCACCACCGCCGGCCTGGAAGCGGCCTCCGCGGTGGTGGCCGATGCGCATGAACTGCCGTTCGGCGCCGAATCGCTCGACCTGGTGCTGCTGCCGCACCTGCTCGAATGCTCCGGGGAGCCGCACCTGATCCTGCGCGAGGTGGAACGGGTGCTGCGTCCGGAAGGCGAACTCATCGTCAGCGGCTTCAATCCGGTCAGCCTGTGGGGCCTGGCGCGCATGCTGCGCCAGACGCCGTATCCGCCCTGGGACGCGGAGTTCGTCAGCGTCGCCCGCATGAAGGACTGGCTGAAACTGCTCAACTTCGAGATGGTGGGCGGCCATTTCGGCTGCTACCGGCCGCCCTTCGAATCGGAAAAATGGCTGGCCCGCCTGGGCTTGATCGAATCCGTGGGTGCGCGCTCCTGGCCGATGGCCGGCGCCGTCTACGTCCTGCAGGCCAAGAAGCGCGTGGCCGGCATGCGCGTGATCACCCCGGCACGCGCGCGCGCGCGTGCGCGCCTGCGCCTGCTCGCACCGGCTGCGCGGGCAACCCACCGGATCAACCATGACTGAAACCATGCGCGAGGTCATCATCCACACCGACGGCGCCTGCAAGGGCAACCCCGGCCCGGGCGGCTGGGGCGCGCTGCTGGTGAGCGGGTCGCACGAAAAGGAGTTGTTCGGCGGCGTTGCCCACACCACCAACAACCGCATGGAAATGATGGCGGTGATCGAGGCCCTCGGCGCCCTGAAGGGGCCATGCCGCGTGGTGCTCTACACCGACTCGAGCTATGTGCAGAAAGGCATCACCGAATGGATCAGTGGCTGGAAGGCGCGCGGCTGGCGCACCGCCGACAAGAAACCGGTCAAGAACGAGGACCTGTGGCGTCTCCTCGACGCCGCCGCCGCGCGTCACCGCATCGAATGGCGCTGGGTCAAGGGGCACGCCGGGGATCCCGGCAACGAGCGCGCCGATGCGCTGGCCAATCGCGGCGTCGAGTCGGTGCGCTGAACGGGCCACGAGCGCCGGAGCGGGCCACGAACGCCGGCGCGGGCCCGCGCGGGGCCGTCATCTGCGCCCAAGTGTGCGGTTGTGCACGCTGCGCGCTACAAATCCGCCCTGAATCCGTGGCAGGCGCGCGGCCGCCATGGTAGCGTCTGCGTTGAGCTTCCCCTCTCGGAGCGTGCACATGAAGAACGCCTTATTCGCGCTGTCCCTGGCAATGTCCGGGCTGATGGTCAA
>CANGUJ010000495.1 GCA_947456845.1 Burkholderiales bacterium
AACCAGATCATCGCCGGCATCCAGGCGGGCCAGAAAGGCGCCGTCGAAGCAATCGCCGGCGCCGGTGGCGTCCACCGCGTCGACCTGGTGGCCGGCAATCGGCACGCGCTCGGCGGGGGTGGCGGCGATGCAGCCGGCGCGCCCGCACTTGAGCACCACCGCGCGGGCGCCGTGCGCGAAGCACCAGTCGAGGATCGCGTCGGGCGCCTCCAGCGCGCTGACTGCCTGCAGGTCTTCCAGGCTGGGCAGCAGGTAGTCGGCCGCGCCGATGGTGGCGGCGATCGCTGCGCGGGCGGTATCGAGCGGCCACAGTTTCAGGCGCAGGTTGGTGTCGTAGCTTATCTTCACGCCGGCCGCGCGCGCGAGCGCGATGGCGGCGGCCACGGTGTCGCGCGCGCTCGCCGAGATGGCCTGGCTGATGCCGGAGACATGCAGGAAGCGGGCCCGGCGGATCAGGTCGGCGGCGAGGTGTGCCGGAGTCATGCGGCTGGCCGCGGAGTCGCGGCGCAGGTAGGAAAAGCTGTGGCCGGCCGCACCGTGGGTGACGAAGTAGACGGCGGTATGCGCCGCCGCGTCGATGCCGACGCCGCGGGTGTCCACGCCCTCGCGCCGCCACAGGTCGAGCAACGCGCGCCCGAACTCGTCGTCGCCTACGCGGGTCAGGTAGCCGCAGGCCGCCCCCTGGCGGGCGCAGGCGATGATGGCGTTCGAGGTGTCGCCGCCGAAACCCTGCAGGTAGAGCGGCTTGCCCGGTTCGGTCTGGTTGAACTCGATCATCGGCTCGCCCAGCGCCAGGATCGCAGGTGCGGCGCTCATGGGCCTAGCGGGGGATCAGCGACAGCAGCGAAAGGTGGTGCTTGGCCTCTTCGACCAGCAGTTTCTGGTTGCGGTCCTTGATGGCCGCTTTGGAGAACATCGAACTGCCGATGCCCACGCAGGCGGCGCCGGCGGCGAACCACTGGTCCATGTTTTCGCCCGAGACGCCGCCGGTGGGGCAGAAGCGCGTGCCGGGGAACACCGACTTCACCGCCGCCAGGTGTCTGGTGCCGAGGCTGGAGGCGGGAAACAGCTTGACGATGTCGGCGCCATCGCGCAGCGCGGCGGCCACTTCGCCCGGTGTCATGGCGCCGGGCAGGTAGGCGGCCCGCCCCGCATGCACCTGCGCTCCCAGGCCCGGCACCAGGCCCGGCGAGACTACGTAGGCCGCGCCGGCGTCGAGCACGCGCGCGCAGTCATCCGGGTTCCATACCGTGCCCGCGCCCAGCATCTGGTGCGACTCCAGGTGGCGCGAGAATTCGCGCAGCATGTCGATCGCATCCGGCATGGTGAGGGTGATCTCCACCGTCGGAATCCCGGCGCGCAGCGCGCACTCGATGGCGAGCGCGCCGTCGTCGGGGTTGTCGAAGCGGATCACCGGGATCAGCCGGTATCGGGCAAGGCGATCGGCGGTCTCGGCAGGGGTCATACGGGATGGGTTTCGTACCGTCCGGACAAGAGCAGGTGTGGTCTTGCAGGGGTGGACTTTTGTCCGCGCCTCAGAACGTCCCCGGATAGTGCCCGCCGTCGAGCAGGATGTTCTGCCCGGTCATGTAGCCGGCATGCACGCTGCACATGAAGGCGCAGGCGGCGCCGAATTCCTCCGGCGTGCCGAAGCGGCCGGCGGGGTTCTCCTTCTTGCGCCGCGCCGCGGCCTCCTCGATGGTGATGCCGTCGCGCTTGGCCCAGGTGCCCAGGGTGGCCTTCAGGCGGTCGGTCTCGAAGGGGCCGGGCAGGAGGCCGTTGATGGTGACGTTATGCGCCACGGTCTTGCGCGACAGGCCGGCGACGAAGCCGGTGAGCCCCGAGCGCGCGCCGTTGGACAGGCCGAGGATGTCGATCGGCGCCTTCACCGCGCCCGAGGTGATGTTGACGATGCGGCCGAACCTGCGTTCGATCATGCCGTCGACGGTGGCCTTGATCAGTTCGATCGGGGTGAGCATGTTGGCGTCGAGCGCCTTGATCCAGATGTCGCGGTCCCACTGGCGGAAATCTCCCGGGGCCGGTCCGCCGGCGTTGTTGATCAGGATGTCGTAATGCGGCGCGGCGGCCAGCGCGGCGGCGCGGCCTTCGGGCGTGGTGATGTCGCCGGCGACGGTCACGACCTTCGCCCCGGTGGCCTTGCGGATGTCGTCCGCGGTGGCTTCGAGGGCTTCCCTGCCGCGCGCGGTGATCACGACGTCGACGCCCTCGGCGGCCAGCGCCATCGCGCAGGCGCGTCCCAGGCCCTTGCTTGCGGCGCATACCAGTGCGGTCTTGCCGCGAATGCCCATGTCCATGCTTGCTGCTCCTGTTTTTGTCAGACGGTTGTGGATTTCGGCTTGATTGTAATCATCAGCACCCCGGCGATCACCAGCGCCGCGCCGGCTGCCTGCCAGGCGTTGATTTGCTCCCCCAGGACCAGCGCGCCGAGTGCGATGGTGGAGATCGGCCCGACCGCGCCCACCAGCGACACCTGGTTGGCGCCGATGCGCTTCAACGCGGCCGAGGTGAGGAAGGTCGGCAGCACAGTGGAGACGATGCCCAGCAGCACGCCGTAGCCGTAGACCTCCATCGGCAGCTTCAGGCGTTGCACCGGATGGATGATAAAGAACTGCGCGATGCAGGCCACCGAGGACACCGTCATCGCATAGGCGGTGAAACGCGTCGCGCCGACCCGTGCGATCACCTCGGTGCCGGTGACCAGGTACAAGCCATAGGTCAGGGCGGAGACGGCGACGAAGCCCGCGCCCACCCACACCTGCCGGCCCATGTTGCTGGTGGCGAGGTCGTGGCCGAACACCAGGGCCACGCCGCTATAGCACACCAGGAGGGCCACGAGCATGCGCGCGGTGATCTTCTTGCGGTACAGGAGCGCCGAGAGCAGCAGCGTGAAGGTGGGATAGAGGTACAGGATCAGGCGTTCCAGCGAGGCGCTGATGTACATCAGGCCGATGAAGTCCATGTAGCTGGAGAAGTAGTAGCCCAGCAGGCCCAGGCCGATCAGCGCCGCGTGGTCGCGCCGCGTCAGCGCCGCCTGGCCGCCGCCGCGCCCGGCCAGCAGGCCGATGACCACGAAGAACGGCATGGAGAAGATCATGCGCAGGGTGAGCAGGGTCACCGCGTCCACCGGCGCCGCGCCGTCCTGCCCCGGGACGGCGTAGGCCAGCTTGATAAAGATCGACTTGGAGGAAAACAGCA
>CANGUJ010000496.1 GCA_947456845.1 Burkholderiales bacterium
GTTGCGGCGCAGGTAGGACCACGGCAGGGAGGCTTCAATGCAGAAACGAACCTCGCCATCATGCTGGCCCTCTCCCGCTGCGATGGCCCGGCGGATGTTTTCAAGCGAGGACGCAGGAAGCAGGCGCGTTGCCGCGCGATGGTCGGTCATGAGATGACGCATCTTGCGCCGCCAGTCAATCACCGCCATCTCCCCCCCCCCCAGAAGCCCCACCGCCGCCGAAATCCCCGCCGCCGCCCGACAAGAAGCCGCCCGAATTGCCTGCGGACGTTGACCCCCCGATTCCGCCGAATCCGTCCCCGAGTCCCCCACCGTAACCACGACGGCCGCTCCCGGTGATCAGCAAGAAGATCAGCGCCACGGCGGCGATGGCGAGCGCCACCAGCACGCTTCCGGCCACGATCCACGCAATGACCCCGGCGCCGACCGCGCCGATGAAGGAACCGGCGGCGCGACCGAACACCGCCTTGAGAATCGATCCCCCCACCAGCAAGCCGATCAGGCCGAACATCAGCAAGCCTTCCAGGTCGTTGTTGTCGGATGAGCGCGCCCCGGGCGGCGTGCCGCCACGCGGCGGCGGCAGAGCCTCTCCCTCGATGAGCTTGAACAGGGCATTCAGACCGGCATCGAGCCCGCCGGAGAAGTCGCCCTGCGCAAACCGCGGGGCCATTTCCTCGCGGATCACGCGCTTGGCCGCAATGTCCGGCACGGCGCCCTCCAGGGCGCGTGCGACATCGATGCGCACGCGCTTGTCGTCGCGCGCGACCACGACCAGAAGCCCGTCGCCCACGCCCTTGCGGCCGATCTGCCATGCCTCTCCCACCCGGTGGGCGAAGTCTTCGATCGGTTCCGGCTTGGTACTGGCCACCAGCAGGATGGCGATCTGGCTGCCATGCGCCTGCTCAAACCCCGCCAGCTTCGCCTCCAGCGCATCGCGCGCGGACGCATCGAGAATCCGGCCCGCATCGGTGACGCGCGCCTTGAGAGGCGGCACCGGCAAGAGCACATTGCCTTGCGCCCACGCGCCCGGGAGCAATCCAAGCGCCAGCAAGAACCCGGCGCCGCAAACAACGAGTCGCCGGACGGCCTGCATCGGAAGCGCCGACCCCGCGGTCATGCCGGGTTACTTCTTGTCGGCCGGTTTGTCGAAATTGACTGCGGGCGCCGTCGAAATCGCCTTTTCGTTCTCGACCGTGAAGGAGGCTTTGGTCTTGTAGCCCATCGCCATCGCCGTCAGGTTGGTGGGGATCGACCGCACCAGGGTGTTGTAGGCCTGCACCGACTTGATGTACTTGTCGCGAGCGATATTGATGCGATTCTCGGTCCCTTCCAGCACGACCCTGAGGTCGCGGAACCCCTGGTTGGCCTTCAGTTCAGGGTAGTTTTCCACAACCACCATCAGGCGCGACAGGGCCCCTGTCAGTTCGCCCTGGGCGGCCTGGAATTTCTGGAAGGCCTGCGGGTCGTTGATCAGTTGCGGGGTCGCCTGGATGGACGTGGCGCGCGACCGCGCCTCGATCACCTTGGTCAGGGTTTCCTGCTCGAAATTCGCCTCGCCTTTGACCGTGGCTACGATGTTGGGGACGATGTCGGCGCGCCGCTGGTACTGGGCCAGAACCCCGGCCCAGTCGGCTGAAACCTGTTCATCAAGCCGCTGGAAGTCGTTGTAGCCGCATCCTGCGAGCGAGACAGACACGACGGTCAGCAGTACAGCCAGGAACTTACGCATGGAGCCGGTTTCCTTCCTATGACATCACGCTGTCGAAATGGGGTCGCCCGACAGGCTTTGCAAGCCCCGCCAGGTGGCGCGGGCGAATACCAGGTCTTCCCACGACTTCGCCTTGTCCAGCGGCGTACGCAACAGGTAAGCCGGATGATAGGTCACGATGGCGGGTGTCGCCGCCACCTGATGGACGCGGCCGCGCAGGGATGCGATCGACGCGTCGGTCTCGAGCATCGCATGCGCCGCGAAGCGCCCCATCAGCAGGATCAACCGCGGCTTGACGAGGGCCACCTGGCGCAACAGGTGCGGCAGACAGCGCGCCACCTCATCCGGTTCGGGATTGCGGTTGCCCGGCGGCCTGCATTTGAGCACGTTGGCGATGAAAACATCGCGCGAGCGCTGCAAGCCCACGGAAAGCAGCATCGCGTCGAGCAGTTGCCCGGCCTGGCCCACGAACGGATCGCCCCGCGCGTCCTCCTCGGCACCGGGCGCCTCGCCGATGATCATCCAGGGCGCCGAGGGGTTGCCGACGCCGAAAACGGTGTTGCGCCGCGTCCCGGACAGCGCACAAGCCGTGCAGTCGGCCACCGCTTCGCGCAGTTGCGGCCAATCCATGCGCATGATGATCTCGCGGCGGCTGTCTGCCGCGGCGACGGGCTCGACAGCCGTGCCGAAATCGGGTTCGGCAAACGTATCGTCGCCTCCTTCAAAGGCGGCGGCGTAGTCGAGAACGAGGTCTGCCGGGCTCGGTTGCGCGGCCGGCGTCTCTACGATGGCCGCACTCGGGAGGTCGGCCGACAGCGGCGGCGCTGGAACTCGAAGCGCTTGCCGGAGCTTCCAGACCGGCCCCAGCCCCATTTCATGGAGCAGGATCTCGCGCCGACCGCTCATAGGGTTTTTGAAAGGATCAGGGCATCCTCGCGACCGCCGCGCGCGGGATAGTATCCGCGGCGCAATCCTACCTGGTGGAACCCGGCATGCGCATAGAGTTCCCTGCCTGCCAGATTGGTGGGCCGTACCTCGAGCAACATGGAGCGCGCGCCGTGGCCGCGCGCCACTTGCGAAACCTCGTCCAGCAGCCGTCGGCCGTGCCCCCGCCGCTGTGCGGCGCGCGCGATCGAAAGATTGAGCAGATGCGCCTCGTCGAGCGCCAGCATCACCACGGCATAGCCGAGGAGACTCGCGGTATCGCGGTATAGCCAGCAGCTGTAACCCGATGCGAGGGAATCCCGGAAATTGCCGTGGGTCCAGGGAAATTCATAGATGTCATTCTCGATGGCCATGACCTCGCCCAGCGCCGCCACGGTCATGGGGAGCATTTCCGGCGCTCCGGGCTTGAGAACCGCGCTCATGCCGCCGCGCGTCTGGCCGCGCGCGAAGCAGCCTGCTCACGCACGTCGAGGGCAACCTTGTCGCGCAAGTAAAGCGGGCCAGCAGCCTCGGCCCGCACGCCGCGGCCGGCGGCCATCGCGCGGCGGCCA
>CANGUJ010000497.1 GCA_947456845.1 Burkholderiales bacterium
CTTCGAGCGCGTGCCGCCGAAATACTGGACTGTGTAGTGGGCGAAGTAGGCGCTGGTGGCGGCGCGGGTGCCGTAGATGACGATCTCGGCCTGCGGGTCGATTCCCGCCTCGCCCAGTATCCTTTCGATTCGAGCCTGCGCGATGAAGTCCTCGGTGTTCGGGTTGCGCAGCACCACGTTGGGGTCGCCGATGTTGATGGCCCCGGGCACATGGCCCTGCCGGTACTCCGCCGGCGAGCGGGTGTCCCAGATGATGGCGCCGCGCCTGGCCGCCTCGGCCACATGGACATGGTCGACAATGGCGCCTGCCTGGGCATGCGCCACGCAGGCGGCGCACCAGGCGCAAATGAAGACGCAGGCAATACGCAGTGCACGCAGTGTCTTGGCGGTCATGGCGATGCGAATCCGGGACCCTGGGAGGCCGCAATTTACCACTGCGGCGCCAACCCGTCGCAGTCTCTTGCATGCTCCGGCGCGGGTTTGGGGGACAATCAGCGGAGCGGCGCACCGGGCCGCGAACGGAGCGTGTCCTTGCGAAGCGGACAACCACTCGGAGCAAGCGCAGGCCGGCGGCTGATTCTGGCGCCGGTACTGTGCCTTTTGTGCCTGGCGGTGCCGGAGGGGGGTAACGCGTTCGTCCGCCAAACCGTATGCGGGCGCCAGGAAAACATCAACGGCTGGTCCGGTCCGTACCGGGTCGACGCCCTCGTGCTGCGCGGCCTGGAATTGAACAAGGCCAAGCAGAACATGCACTACAAGCCGGGCAGCCTGTATGTGGTGCTGCTGTGGGACAAGGACAGCTCCACCGCCATCGAGCTGGACGCGCCGCGCTTTCCGGACATCGGTCAGACCGGCCGCGACGAACGCGGAAACCGTTGGGAACTCTGGAAGGGACGCGGCTGCCGCTAGCGGCGCCTGCGCTACCATTCGCGCTTCGCCCGACGCTCGCACAACAACGGAGACACCATGTTCGACGCCACCATCGCCGGCAGCCTGCCAAAACCCTTCTGGCTGGCCGAAACCAACAAGCTCTGGCCGCAATGGGCCGTCAGTGGCGAGAACCTGGCCACCGCCAAGCGCGACGCCACGCTGCTGTGGATCAAGGCGCAGGAAGACGCCGGCCTGGCCATCGTCACCGAAGGCGAACAGTCGCGCCAGCATTTTGTGCACGGCTTCCTCGAGTTCGTCGAAGGCATCGATTTCGAACACAAGGTGAAGATGGGCATTCGCAACAACCGCTACGACGCCATGGTGCCGGTGGTGGTGGGGCCGATCAGGCTGAAGGGGCGGGTGCATGCCACCGAGGCCCGGCTGGCGCGCGCCCATACTCAAAAGAAGCTCAAGATCACCATGCCCGGCCCGATGACCATCGTCGACACCATCGCCGACCGCCATTACGGCGACAAGGCGCGGCTGGCGATGGCCTTTGCCGAACTGCTCAACCAGGAAGCGCGCGCGCTGGAAGCCGACGGCGTGGACGTGATCCAGTTCGACGAGCCGGCCTTCAACGTCTACATGGACGACGTATCGGCCTGGGGCATCGACGCCCTGCACCGCGCCATCGAGGGCCTGAAGTGCACCACCGCCGTCCACATCTGCTACGGCTACGGCATCAAGGCCAACCTCGACTGGAAGGAGACCCTCGGTGGCGAATGGCGCCAGTACGAAGCCATCTTCCCGGCGCTGGCTAAAAGCCGCATCGACCAGGTGTCCCTCGAATGCGCAAACTCGCATGTGCCCATGCACCTGATCAAGCTGCTCGACGGCAAGGACGTGATGGTGGGCGTCATCGACGTGGCCAGCGACACGGTGGAAACGGCCGAACAGGTCGCCGGCACCATCAACCAGGCGCTCAAGTACGTAGCCAGGGAAAAGCTCTACCCCTGCACCAACTGCGGCATGGCGCCGATGTCGCGCGAAATCGCGCTGGCCAAGCTGGAGGCGCTAGGTGCGGGCGCGGCGCTGGCGCGCGCGAGGGTGGGCGGCTAGTCGAGTTCGGCACGGCCCGCGCGGCAAGCAGACGCCGCGAGGTTCCATCGACCCGGCAAACCGGCGAGTCCTTCACGCCGCCCCCGTTTCATGCAATTGAGCCAATGTCGTGCGTTGCAGGCGCACGTTGTTGCCTGCTCGATGCATGGCTCGCCATGGCAACCTGGTCCGAACTGACCTTCCACCCAAGCCCGGCAGCCGTCGCCGCATTGCGGGCGCATTGGTCATGGAAGCTTGGCGAGCACTGGACGCCCTTCCTGTTCTCCGTGATCGGCGACGTCTTCATCGAACTGAAGGCGGGAACCGTCTGGTGGCTGAGCACCGCCACGGGCGGCTTGGAGCAGGTGGCGGACAGCCGGGAACACTTCACCGACTTGCTGCGCAGCGATCGTACCGACGAGTGGTTTCTCCCGGGCCTGGTGGAGGTCCTGCATGCCCAGGGCAAGGTGCCGGAGGCGGACGACTGCTACACCTACGCCATCTTTCCGGTGTTCGCCGACGGCAGTTTCTCCGCCGAGAACATGCGGCCCATCCCGGCGGCGCGGCACTTCGCCATCAGTGGCGACCTGCATCGCCGGATCGAAGGCCTGCCCGATGGTTCGGCGGTGGACCTGGAATCGTTCTAGGGGCGGCGCCTGAAGTATGTCGAACCCCGTGCCACCGAATGAGATCGCGTGCCCAATAAACATAAGCGCGCCCCGCGCTCAATGCGTAATGGAAATAGCGAATCCGCTCACGCAATTGAGCCAGGATCCGCGAAGCCCGCAAAGGCGGCTTTTCGCGCTGCCGGGGCGGCGCGTTTCGCTACGGTCGCATCGGCATGATGCTGGATATGAAGATGGTGTGAAGGGTGCATATCCGCTTGACAAGCGCACTCGGCTCAATGGCCTCGATTTGACCGATAGCACATGAATCTTTAGCATTGCCCTAGGTTGGTGCGCTTGCAGGGTTTGCCGGATTTTTATCAATGTTGAAAAAGCGTTCCCTTCTGCGGGAGTCAATGATGGTCAACGGGTTCGCCGAGAACGTGCCGCCGTGTATTACCGCAGCACATTTTTATTTGCTTGATACAACACGTTAGGCCTCGAAGATGAGCACCATGAGTTCACCTCTACCTCCGGGACAGCGAGAGACAGCCGACTTTCCTCGATTTGGGCTCACTCAGTTTGCTGGCCGATTTCCTTCCCAAACGACCAGACCGACTCTCCAAG
>CANGUJ010000498.1 GCA_947456845.1 Burkholderiales bacterium
ACCCACAGCTATCGCGACCTGACCCGGGCGGAATTCGACTGGTGCCTGGGCTTCGTCACCGACGGCGGCGCGCTCTCGGCCTATCCCGACTACCACCGTATCGCAGCGGATGAGAACGGCACCTATCGCGTGCCGTCGCAGATGATCGCGAGGCGCCATCGCATGTCGGTGGGCACCATCGTCTCGGATACGGCGATGCATGTGGCCTGGATGAGCGGCGGCCGCATTGGCACCATCGAGGAATCCTTCATCGCACGCCTGAAACAGGGCGACGCCTTCACCTTCGGCGGGCGCGTGCTGGAACTCGTGCGCGTGCAGGACATGACCGCCTATGTGAAAAAGGCCGCACGCAACAAGGGCGTGGTGCCGCAGTGGGCCGGCGCGCGCATGTCGTTTTCCGGCGAACTCGCCGACGCCTCGCTCGCGGTGCTCGCCGACATGCACCGCGGCCGCTTCGAGACGCCCGAGGCGCGCGCCCTGCGGCCGCTCATCGAACTGCAGCGCCGCTGGTCGGCCCTGCCCTCGCCCGACAGCCTGCTCGTCGAGGCGATCGGCTCCGGCGAAGGCCACCACCTGTTCGTCTATCCCTTCGCCGGGCGCATGGTGCATATCGGCCTGGCTGCGCTCTTGGCCTGGCGCGCGGCGCGCGACGCCCCGGGCACATTCTCGATCTCGATGAATGACTACGGGTTCGAGCTGGTGTCGCCGCAGCAGTTCGACTGGCCGGCGCTGATCGAGGCGGGCCTGTTCGACGAGGCGCGCCTGCTGGAGGACGTGATCGACAGCCTCAACGCCTCGGAACTGGCGCAGCGGCGCTTTCGCGAGATCGCGCGCATCGCCGGCCTGGTGTTCCAGGGTTTCCCCGGCGCCCCCAAGTCCACCCGCCAGGTGCAGGCGTCCTCGAGCCTGTTCTTCGAGGTGTTCCGCAAGCACGACCGCGGCAACCTGCTGTTCGGCCAGGCCGAGACCGAGGCGCTGGAGCAGGAACTGGAAATCCGCCGCCTGCGCGCCACCCTGGGGGCGATGCGGCGCCGCCGCCTGGTATTCACCCGGCCACGGCGCTTCACGCCGTTTGCCTTTCCGCTCATGGTCGAGCGCCTGCGCGAGGCGGTCTCGACCGAAAAACTGGCGGACCGCGTGCAGCGCCTCGTGGCGGAGCTGGAGTCCGCCGCCACAGCCGGCGCCGCATAGAATCCGCACCTATGCACATCGAACTTCAGGGCGAGCGCCTGCTGCTATGCGCCGAGCGCGCGCTGTTCTGGCCCGCGCGCCGGACGCTGTTGATCGCCGACGCGCATTTCGGCAAGGCCGCCAGCTTCCGCGCGCGCGGCGTCCCGGTGCCGGAAGCGACCACGCTGGCCAATCTGGCGACGCTCGATGCGCTGCTGGCGCGCCATGCGGCGCAGCGCATCGTGTTCCTGGGCGATTTTCTTCATTCTCGGGAGGCACGCGCCCCGCAAACCCTTGCCGCCTTGTCCGCCTGGCGCGCACGGCATGCCGGGCTGGAACTGCTGCTGGTGGAAGGCAACCACGACATGCAGGCCGGCGCACCGCCCGCCGATCTGGACATCCGCATGGTGCCGGAGCCGCTCATCGACGGTCCCTTCGCGCTGTGCCACATGCCGGCGCCGGTGGCCGGACGCTATGTGCTGGCCGGCCACCTGCATCCGGCCTATCGCCTGGCGGGGCGCAACGAAGCCGTGCGCCTGGCCTGCTTCTGGTTCGGTGCGGCAGTGGGCGTCTTGCCAGCCTTCGGCGACTTCACCGGCGCGAGGGTCATACAGCCGGCGCCGGGCGACCGCATCTACGTTGTCGCGGACGACCGCATCCTCGCCGTGCCGGAACGGCGCGCCGCTTGAACGAGCCGGCGGAGACGCCGGTCCCGGCGCGCAAGGGATGGCGCGCCACCTGGCGCGGCGATCTGATGCGTATCGTCGGCGTGGTGTCCATCACGGCGATCCTGCTCGTGCTGGCCTGGTACGGCCAGTACTACCTCAAGTTTCTTGGTCCGCCGCAAAACTGCTGGGAGTACAAGGAAATGGAAGGCAAGCTCTACAAGGTGAACCCGTGCACCGGCCAGTTCCAGCTGGTGGGCGATGCGCCTCCACCCGAATCTGGCAAGTAGCTCGGCCGCCGCGGGCGGCTCAGGCCGCAGCCGCCTTCTCGCGCGCCGTGACCCACAGGCCGGCGCAGCCGCACAGGATGATGATGGCGATGCCCAGGAGCGACCAGCGGTCCGGCACGTGGGAGAACACCAGCCAGCCCCCCAGGGTCGCAAAGGCGATGTGCGAATACAGGTAAGGGGTCAGGGAGGAGGCGGGCGCACGGCTGTAGCCCAGGATCAGGAAATAATGCCCCACCGTGCCCAGCACGCCCAGGCCGAGCAGGATGGCCCAGATGAAGGCGCTCTCCGGCGCGCGCCAGAAGAAAGGCAGGGCCAGCGTGGTCACCAGCAGGCCAACCAGGCCGGTGATCAGGTGGGTGGTGCCCGCCGCGTCGGTCTTGGACAATTGGCTGGTGACGATCTGGAACGCGGTGTTGGCAAACACCAGCAGCAGGGGCAGCAGCATGGTCCAGGTGAAGGCCTCGCTGCCCGGCCGGATCACCGCCATCGCGCCGATGAAGCCGCCGATCACCGTCAGCCAGCGCAGGAGCGACACCTTCTCCCCGAGCGCCACCGACGCCACCAGCGTCACCAGCAGCGGGCTCAGCATGACGATGGCGGTGAATTCGCCCACCGGCATGTGCATCAGGCTGGAAAACGCCAGGAGACTGCACAGAAGCAGCAGAAGCCCGCGCACCACCTGCAGCAACGGCTTGCGCGAGGTCAGCGGCGCGCCGCCCTGGCGCGGCACCAGCACCAGGCCGGTGAAAACGATCTGGATGATGTAGCGGATCCAGATCACCATCAGCATGGGCACGGTGCTGCTGACGAACTTGCTGCCGGTGTCCAGGGCGGCGAAAAACGCGCAGGCCGCGATCACCAGCGCGATGCCGCCGCCCTGGCGGTCCGCCGGCGTCATGCGCAGCCCCGGGGGCGGTCGGGCGCGGCGGCGTCCGCGTCCCAGCACTGCGCGAGGATCCGGGCCGGCCATGGCTGCGGCCGGGCGGTGGCGCGCTCCACCCATACATGGGTGACCCTGCCGCGCCCGGCCAGCCTGGGCTCGCCGGTCACATCCCACATCTCGACGGCGTGCA
>CANGUJ010000499.1 GCA_947456845.1 Burkholderiales bacterium
CCGGAAAGCGCTGCGCGTGGCGGCGCAGCAGGTCGGGCAGGAAGGAGTAATCGACGAAGCTCACGAACTGCAGCGAAAGTTCGCCCACCTCGCCGTCGGCGGCGTTGCGCGCCTTCTCCGGCAGCCGGCCGGCCGCCGCAAGCACCGCGCGCGCCTCCGGCAGCAGGGCGCGGCCCGCCTCGGACAGGGTGACTTTGCGGTTGAGGCGATGGAACAGCGCAACGCCCAGTTCCTCCTCGAGGTTGCGGATCGCACGCGACAGGGGCGGCTGCGCCATCGATAGGGCCTGCGCCGCGCGCCCGAAATGCAGGTGTTCGGCGACGGCGATGAACTGGCGCAACTGGCGCAACTCCATGGCGGAAGTTCGATACCTTTTGGGTATGAAAAACCAAATACTAATGTATTGGAGGTTTGGAAGCGACTGCGCTACATTGCGGTGCATGTCCTCGGCCGCACCCCCTTCGCGCAGCATCGCCTTTCTGGCCTTGGTGGCCACCATGGCCATGTGGGGCAGCAACGGACCGGTCGCCAAGATGCTTCTGCCGACCTTCGGCCCGATCTCCATGACCTGGCTGCGCTGGTTCCTTGTAATGGTGCTGGCGGCGCCGTTCGCTTGGCGCGAACGCGTCGCCGTGCGCGCGGTGGCGCGCGAGCACTGGCGCTCCATCGTCGTCTTCACACTATTGGGCGGCGTACCGCAAAGCGTGATCGTCTTCGTCGGACTCGATCATTCCAGCGCGATCCACCTGGGTCTGCTCAATTCCGCGATTCCGGTGATGATCCTGGTGCTGGGCGCCCTGTTTTTCGGGCACCGCATGCTGGGCCGCGAAATCGCCGGGATCACGATCTCGGCCTTCGGCGTGACCGTCATTCTTTTCCAGGGCAGCCTGGCCGCGCTTCTCATGCTCGACATCGGCAGGGGTGACCTCATCATGCTCTCGGGCATGCTGTTGTGGTCGTTCTACACGCTGCGCCTGAACCACCGGCCTACCCAGGTCTCGATCGTGACCTTCCTGTTCCTGGTCGCTGCGGCGGGCCTGCCTATCACCCTGCCCCTGTTCGTGCGGGACCTGCTGGTGCACGGACTGCCCCGCCCGGACATGGCCGACATCGCAGGCCTGGTCTACATGAGCGCCGTGCCGACCATCATCTCGACATTCACCTATGCCTTCGCCATCGAACGCGTCGGCCCCGCGCAGGCCGGCGTCTTCATCCATACCGTGCCCCTGTTCGCCTGCCTGTTTGCCGCCGTGCTGGCAGGCGAGGCCCTGCACCCGTACCACGCCGCCGGCTTCCTCCTGGTCGCCGGCGGCGCCTGGATCAGTTGCCAGCGCCCCGCGCCGGTGCTATCTTCCGCGCCCGCCACGGCAAAGTAGTTTTCTTTCCACCCTGAACCGGAGTCCCGAATGGCCGATCAAAAACCCCTCAACTGGCGCTCCCGCGCGATCACCGGCGGCGTCAACCGCAGCCCCAACCGCGCCATGCTGCGCGAAGTGGGCTTCACCGACGCGGACTTCGACAAGCCCATCGTCGGCGTCGCCAACGGCCATTCCAACATGAACCCGTGCAACGCCGGCATCCAGCCGCTGGTCGACCGCGCCATGACTTCCCTGAAGCAGCACGGCGCCATGCCGCAGGTGTTCGGCGTGCCCACCGTCACCGACGGTATCGGCATGGGCACCGAAGGCATGAAGTATTCGCTGATCTCGCGCGAGGTGATCGCGGATGCGATCGAGACCTCGGTCAACGGCCAGATGATGGACGGCACACTCGTGGTCGGCGCCTGCGACAAGAACATGCCCGGCGGCATGATGGCGATCGCCCGCATGAACATCCCGGCGATCTACGTCTACGGCGGCACCATCAAGCCGGGCATCTGGAAGGGCCAGCCGGTCAACCTGGTGTCGGCTTTCGAGGCGGTCGGCGCCTTCACCGCCGGCAAAATGAGCAAGGAGGATTACGACGGCATCGAGCGCAATGCCTGCCCGACCCACGGCGCCTGTGGCGGCATGTACACCGCCAACACCATGTCCTCGGCCTTCGAGGCCCTTGGCATGAGTCTGCTGGGCTCGTCCTCCATGGCCAACCCGGACGGCGAGAAGGCCGACAGCGCCGCCGAGTCGGCCAAGGTGCTGGTCGAGGCGATCCGCGGCGACATCCGCCCGCGTGACATCATCACCCGCAAGTCGATCGAGAACGCCGTGTCGCTGATCATGGCCACCGGCGGCTCCACCAACGGCGTGCTGCATTTCCTGGCCATCGCCGCGGCTGCCGAAGTCGAGTGGACCATCGACGATTTCGAGCGCGTGCGCCGCAAGACCCCGGTGCTGTGCGATCTCAAGCCGTCCGGCAAGTACATGATGACCGATCTGCACAAGGCCGGCGGCGTCCCGGTGGTGCTCAACATGCTTCTCGAGCATGGATGCCTGCACGGCGACTGCCTGACCATCACCGGCAAGACCCTCGGCGAGGAACTGGCCAAATGGCGCAAGACCCCGGACGGCGAAGTCATCCGCCCCTGGGACAAGCCGATGTACGCGCAAGGCCATCTGGCCATCCTCAAGGGCAACCTGGCGCCGGAGGGCTGCGTGGCCAAGATCACGGGCCTGAAAAATCCGTCGATCACCGGCCCGGCGCGGGTGTTCAATTCGGAAAACGAATCGATGGAGGCGATCACCGCCGGCAAGATCAAGCCGGGGGACGTCCTGGTGATCCGCTACGAGGGCCCCAAGGGCGGCCCCGGCATGCAGGAAATGCTCGCACCCACCTCGGCCCTGATCGGCCAGGGGCTGGGCGATTCCGTCGGCCTCATCACCGACGGCCGCTTCTCCGGCGGCACCTGGGGAATGGTGGTCGGACACGTCTCCCCGGAAGCCTACGAAGGCGGAGTGATCGCCCTGATCGAGGAAGGCGACTCCATCACCATCGACGCGCACACCCTGATGCTGCAGCTGAACGTGGCCGATGACGTGCTCGCCGCCCGCCGCGCGGCCTGGAAGCGTCCGGTGCCGCGCTATACGCGCGGCCTGATGGCCAAGTACATCAAGCTCGTCGGCCCGGCCACGCGCGGCGCCGTCACCGACCACGACTGACCCACGGAAAGCCTAGCGATGAAGCGACCTTCATTCAGTGCGGTGGCGCTGGAAAGCGGCCGCCGCGATCCCGAG
>CANGUJ010000500.1 GCA_947456845.1 Burkholderiales bacterium
CGGTTTCCGGCCGCAACCGCATCACCTGGTGCTCAAGAAACAGCAGCCCTCGCTGTTCTTCAACACCCCGTTCGACCACCACCTGCGCATCAAGGGCATACGTACCATCGTGCTCGCCGGCTTCGCCACCGACATCGGCATCGACTTCACCGCGCGCCACGGCAACGCGCTGGGCTACCACGCGGTGATCGCCGAGGACGCCTGCGGCGCCTACGCCGAGGCCAGCCACGCGCGCAGCATCGCGTTCCTGCGGGATTGGGCGGAGGTGGCGAGCACGGCAGATCTGGTGGCGCAGTGGTCCCGCGCGCCGTAACGCCAGCGCACGCAAGCCAACAACCGCGGCACAAGCCATGAGCGACCTGTCTGGAACCGTTGCGCGCGCAGCGGCGCTGCTGCTGTGCGCCCTCGTCGCCCATGCAGCCCTGGCCCAGGCCTACCCGGCGCGCACGGTGACGCTCATCAACCCCTACCCGCCCGGTGGCGGCGCCGACGTGGTGGCGCGCGCGCTGGCGCGCGAGTTGAACGAGATCTGGCGTCAGCCGGTGATCGTCGAAAGCAAGCCCGGCGCCGGCACCACAATTTCCGCCGCGTTCGTCGCGCGAGCGCCAGCCGATGGCTATACGCTGCTGCTCTCCACCAGCCAGCATGCCATCGCGCCGGCGCTGTTCAGGAACCTTTCCTATGACATCGTGACCCACCTCACCTCGATTTCGGTGGTATCGGAAAGTCCGATGTTCCTGGTGGTGCGGCCGGACCGCGGCATCAACACCCTGGCCGACCTGATGGCACGCTTGAAGCAGAACGGCGCGGCGATGAACTACGCCTCCTCCGGCCCGGCCGGCCTGCCGCACCTGGCCGGCGCTTTCCTGAACCAGATGACCGGGTCGGCGGCCGCGCACATCCCGTTCTCGGGCACGGCGCCCGCGCTCACCGCCCTGTTGGGCGGCCAGGTCGACTTCCTTTTCGCCGACACCTCGGCCGTGCCGCAGATCAGCGCCGGCCGCGTGCGCGCACTGGCGGTCACCTCACCCGCGCGGCTGCCCGCCATGCCCGAGGTGCCGACCATGACCGAGACCCTGCCGGGCTTTCAGTTCACCGTATGGACCGGCCTGGACGCACCCACCGGCACCCCGCGCGCGGTGATCGACCAGGTGCACGAGGCGGTGCAAAAAGCGCTGGCGACCCCGGCGATGAAAAAGATGTTCGCGGAGAGCGCACGCACGGCCTCGAGCATGACGCCGGACCAGTTTGCCGCCTTCAAGGCGGCCGAGGTTGCCAAGTACCAGAAGCTCGCGCGCGAGGCGGGCATCAAGGCGGAGTAGGCGCGCCGCGTCGCAGGGGCCGGGCTATGCGCCCGGCGCGCGCGCGTGTAGCATCCGCCACCGGCGTTCCCAGATCATCTTCAACCGACGCACACAAGGACCGACTCGACATGACGAACATCGCCGTGGTAGGACTGGGCTGGTGGGGCAGCATCATCTCCGCATTGATCCCGACGAGCAGCAAGCTGAAGCTCGTGCGCGTGATCGACGTCAATCCCGCATTGGCCGAATCGATCGGCAGACAGCGCGGCGTGGCGCACGGCAGCCGGCTCGAGGACGCGCTGACCGACCCGGACGTCCACGGCGTCGTGCTGTGCACCCCGCACACCCTGCATTGCGAGCAGATCCAGGCGGTCGCGCGCGCGGGCAAGCATGTGTTCTGCGAGAAGCCGCTCTGCATGTCGCGCGCCGAAGTGCTGCTGGCGACCCAGGCGGTCAATGCGGCGGGCGTGCAGCTTGCCGTGGGCCACGAGATGCGCTTCAACCCGCCGATGGTCGAGATGATGCGCCTGATCGAGGCCGGCGAGATCGGCACGGCGCTGCAGGTCGAAGCCAACTTCAGCCAGGACAAGTTCCTCGCGCTCAAGTCCGACAATTGGCGCCTGTCGAGCAAGGAGGCGCCCGCCGGCCCGATGACCGCGACCGGCATCCATCTGCTCGACCTTTCCACCGGTGTCTTCGGCGAGGCCGAATGGGCCCGCGCGAGCGCCAGGCAGCTCGGCAGCGGGCTCACCAACGGCGACACGCTGGGCATCATGGTCGGCTTCAGGAGCGGCGGCCACGCGATGATCAGCGCGATCCTGGCCACGCCGTTCTACGGCCGCTTCGCGGTGTTCGGCTCGCATGGCTGGATCGAGGTACGCGACAAGGCGCACCCCGAAACGCCCAAGGGCTGGACGCTTACGGTGTGCAAGCGGGGCGGCGAGCCGGTGACCACCGACTATCCCGCCGCGGCCAGCGTGCTGCTCAACCTGGAGGCCTTCGGCGATGCGTGCGCGGGGCGCGCGCCCTACCCGGTGCCGCAAAGCCAGATGATCGCCAACATCTCCTTGCTCGACGCCTGCTTCCGCTCGGCGGCGAGCCACCGCATCGAGATGGTCGAGGGATAGTCGCGGCCGGGCGCCTGGGCGCGCCGGCTAAGCGGCGCGCCGGCGCTTAGGGTTGTTCATCATAGGACGCCGTGCAAACGGCATGCTACAAATAAGTGCTGAAAAAGCTTGCTAAAAAGCTTGGAGGAACGAGTTCACGTGATCAACCCTAGGAGACTTCGCATGAAACGGATCTTCACAGCCATGGCTGCAACGGCGCTTTTGGGCGCCCTGGCCACGGCCAATGTTGCTGCACAACAAACCATCAACCTGACGATGGCGTCGAGCCATCCCACCACCTTCCTGCCTATCGGCGTGATGTCCACGTCGTTCAAGAACCGCATCGACGAGCAGCTCAAGGCCGGCGGCAAGTACCGCATCAACTGGAAGGAGGCCTACGCAGGCACCCTGTTCAAGCTGCAGGACACGATGGAGGCCATCCGCGACAACATCGCCGACATCGGCTTCGTGGCCACGGTGTTCGAGTCCGACAGCATGCCGCTGTCGAACATCACCTATTTCGCGCCGTTCGCCAGCGGAGACATGGGCGTGGTGACCCGCTCGATGGACAAGCTCATGCGCGAACACCCGGCGCTGCTCAAGGAATTCGAGAACAACAACCTCAAGTTCCTGGCGCCGGTCAGCATCGAGACCTACCACCTGTGGTCCAAGACCCCGGTGGTCAAGTTCGAGGACATCAAGGGCCGGCGCTACAACGCCCCGGGCGCGGCGGCGCAGTGGCTGCGCGGTACCGGCG
>CANGUJ010000501.1 GCA_947456845.1 Burkholderiales bacterium
CCCTCGCTGTAGTACATGGCGAGCGTGCTCTCGGCACGGGTACTGCCGCCCGCCGCGGCTTTCTCCATCCACTGGAACGCCAGTTTCAGATCCTGCTTGACGCCCTTGCCTTCCGCATACAGCCTCGAGAGCATGAACATCGCGTCGAGGTCGCCCTTTGCGGCATCGGCATCGAGTTCGGCAAGCGCCGCCTTGTAGTCGCCAGCCTCGAGCGCCGCCCTGCCCTTTTCCGGATCGGCCGCAGCCGGGCCGCACACAAGAGAGCCGGCGGCCAGGATCGCGGCCGCTGCAGCCCGGAATGGCGCCATGGATGTGGCAATCGGCTTCATCAGGTGTTTTTCGAGACGACGATGTTCGGGAACTTCGAGGACATGTCCTTCAGGCTTTCCGCGATCTTGACGGCGACCTTGCGGGCGATCGACTTGTAGATCGCCGAGACCGGGCCGTCTGGGTCGGAAACGACGGTCGGCTTGCCGGAATCGGCCTGCTGGCGGATGCCGATATCGAGTGGCAACTGCCCCAGCAAATCCACCCCGTAGTCCTGCGACATGCGGGCGCCGCCGCCGGTACCGAATATCGGTTCGGCATGGCCGCACTTGGAGCAAATGTGGGTGCTCATGTTCTCCACGATGCCCAGAATCGGTATGCCGACCTTCTCGAACATCTTCAGGCCCTTGCGGGCGTCCAGCAGGGCGATATCCTGCGGCGTGGTGACGATCACGGCCCCCGTCACGGGCACCTTCTGGGCGAGCGTCAGCTGGATGTCGCCGGTACCCGGCGGCATGTCGACGACCAGATAGTCGAGTTCGCGCCAGTTGGTTTCCTTGAGCAGTTGCTCGAGCGCCTGGGTGACCATCGGCCCGCGCCACACCATCGGGGTCTCGACGTCGATCATGAATCCGATCGAACTGGCCTGCACGCCATGCCCTTCCATCGGCTCGAGCGTCTTGCCGTCCTTCGATTCGGGCCGGCCGGTGATGCCCAGCATCTGCGGCTGCGACGGGCCGTAGATGTCGGCATCGAGCACACCCACCGACGCGCCTTCAGCCGCGAGGGCGAGCGCGAGATTGACCGCCGTGGTGCTCTTGCCCACGCCGCCCTTGCCGGAGGCGACGGCGATGATGTTCTTGACGTTCGGCAGAAGCTTGACGCCGCGCTGCACGGCGTGCGAAACGATGCGCACGCTGAGGTTGGCACTGACGTTGCCGACCCCCGCAACGGTCTTGACAGCCTTGATGACTTCGCGCCGCAACGGCTCGATCTGCGATTTGGCCGGATAGCCCAGTTCGATGTCGACGCTGACATCGGCGCCGTCGATGCGCAGGTTCCTGGCCGCCTTGCTGGAGACGAAATCGCGGCCTGTGTTGGGATCGACGACGCCCTTGAGCGCCGCGAGAATTTGTTCCTGGGTGATGGCCATGGGAAAAACGGGTCTGCCTGAAGATAAAGATAAAGAAGCGGGAGGTTCGACGCGACAATCGCGCAAAGTCTGAAAGTCTAGCGCAAATGCTCTCGGTAACAGCCCGAGCCCTGATAAAATCTAGGGTTTTCCATGCCCGGTTTGCGCGCACCTGCCCCAGCCCCATGACCACGCGGCGCCTATTCGTCACCACAGCCCTGCCGTACGCGAACGGCTCGTTTCACATCGGCCACATCATGGAGTACATCCAGGCGGACATCTGGGTGCGCTTCCAGCGCATGCGCGGCAACCAGGTGCATTTCGTGTGCGCCGACGATGCCCACGGCGCGCCGATCATGCTCAAGGCCGAAGCCGAAGGCATCACCCCGCGCGAACTGGTGGCACGGATCGCCGCCGAGCGCCCGAAATACCTCGAGGGCTTCCATATCGCCTTCGACCACTGGCACTCCACCGAATCCCCCGAGAACACCGCGCTTTCGCAGGACATCTACAGGCGCCTGCGCGACCAGGCGGGACTCACCTACACCCGGTCGGTCGAGCAGTTCTACGACCCGGTCAAGCGCATGTTCCTGGCCGATCGCTACATCAAGGGCGAATGCCCGAAATGCGGCGCCCGCGACCAGTACGGCGATGCCTGCGAGGTATGCGGCGCGGTGTATTCCCCCACCGACCTGAAGAGCCCCTATTCGGCGCTCTCCGGCGCGACGCCGGTGCTGAAGTCCTCGGAGCACCATTTCTTCCGCCTGTCGGACCCGAAATGCGTGGAGTTCCTGCGCCGCTGGGCGCTGGACGGACGCCTGCAGCCGCAGGTAGCCAACAAGGCGAGGGAGTGGCTGGAAGGTCAGGGCGATAGCGCGCTGGGGGACTGGGACATCTCGCGCGACGCGCCCTATTTCGGCATCGAGATTCCGGACGCGCCGGGCAAGTATTTCTACGTTTGGCTCGATGCGCCGGTCGGCTATCTCGCCAGCCTCAAGAGCTATTTCGACAGCGGCCGTGCCGCGGCGCGCGGCGAGACCCGCAGCTTCGCCGAGTTCATGGCCGCCGACGATACCGAGCAGATCCATTTCATCGGCAAGGACATCATTTACTTCCACACCCTGTTCTGGCCCGCCATGCTGCACTTCGCCGGCAAACCCTACAGGGTGCCGGACAACATCTACGTGCACGGATTCATCACAGTGTCCGGCGAGAAGATGAGCAAGTCGCGCGGCACCGGCATCTCGCCGCTACGCTATCTGGACATCGGCATGAATCCCGAGTGGTTGCGCTACTACATCGCCGCCAAGCTCAATGCAAACGTCGAGGACGTCGATTTCAACCCGGATGATTTCGTCGCCCGCGTCAACAGCGACCTGGTGGGCAAGTACGTCAACATCGCCAGCCGCGCCGCGCGCTTTCTCACCGACGGCAAACTGGCCGGTTCGGGCTTCGCCGATGACGCGCGGGTCGCCCCGCTCCTGGCGGGCGTGGCAAGGAGCTTCGAGGAGCGCGAGTTCGGGCGCGCGATCCGCGACATCATGGCCTATGCCGACGAGGTCAACCAGAAATTCGACCACGCCGCTCCCTGGAGACTGGTCAAGGAAGGCAAGGACGACCGGGCGCGCGAGGTATGCAGCGAATCGATCGAGGCTTTCAGGGTGATCACGGCCTGCCTGAAGCCGATCCTGCCACGCCTGGCGGAGCGCGCGGAGGCCTTCCTGCGGTGCGCGCCGCTGGATTTCGACAACGCCG
>CANGUJ010000502.1 GCA_947456845.1 Burkholderiales bacterium
CCATCCTCAACAAGCCCGATCTCATCATCGCCGACGAGCCGACCACCGCGCTCGACGTCACCATCCAGGCCCAGATCCTCTACGAGATGCAGAAGCTCGCGCGCGATGCCGGCACGGCGCTGATCTGGATCACCCACGACCTGTCGGTCGTGGCGGGCTTGGCCGACCATGTTTGCGTGATGTACGCCGGCCGGGTGGTCGAATCCGGCAGCGTGGCGCAGGTGCTCGACGCGCCGCGCCACCCCTACACCCGCGGCCTGATCGCCTCGGTACCGGGCAGCAACCCGCGCGGCCGGCCGCTGGCGCAGATTCCCGGCATGACGCCTTCGCTGCTCAACCTCGCACCCGGCTGTCCGTTCCGCGAGCGCTGCGCACACGCCGATGCGGCCTGCGTGGCCGAGCCCGGGATGGAAATGACGGCAGACGGCCATGCCGCGCGCTGCTTCCATCCCCACCGCGCGGCGCCCGATGCCGGCCCTTCGGGAGCGGCGACATGAGCGCCGCCATGCTGGAACTCAAGGGCGTCTCCAAACGCTTTTCCAGGAAACTCGACGCCGCGGCCAGGCTCGGCAACCTGCTCGGGGCGAATCTGCGCGAGGAGGTCGTGCATGCGGTCGACCGAGTCGACCTCGCGATCGGCGAAGGGGAGGTTGTAGGCCTGGTGGGGGAGTCCGGCTGCGGCAAATCGACCCTCGGCCGCCTGGCCGTCGGCTTGCACGCGCCCACCGAGGGTGAGCGCCTGTGGCGCGGCGCATCGCTGGCCGCCCTCAGGGGCGATGCGAGGCGCGCGGCGCAGTTGAAGATCCAGATGATCTTCCAGGACCCCTATGCCTCGCTGAACCCGCGCCTGCGGGTCGCCGACATCGTCGGCGAAGCGCCGGTGGTGCATGGCATCGTCGATGCGCGCGACCGGCAGGACTACGTCGCCGGCCTGCTCGGCAAAGTCGGCCTGGATGCGGCGATGGCGCGGCGCTTCCCGCACCAGTTCTCCGGCGGCCAGCGCGCCCGCATCGGCATCGCGCGCGCACTGGCGGTCAAGCCCGAGTTCATCGTCTGCGACGAGGCGGTCGCCGCGCTGGATGTCTCGATCCAGGCGCAGGTGTTGAACCTGTTCATGCAGTTGCGCAGCGAACTCAACCTCACCTACCTGTTCATCAGCCACGACCTGGGCGTGGTGCGCCACCTGTCGGATCGGGTGGTCATCATGTACCTGGGCCGGGTGGTGGAGTCCGCCCCCACCGAGGCGGTGTACGAAGAACCGAATCATCCCTACACCCGCGCCCTGCTCTCCGAGGTGCCCAGCCTGGCCAGGCGCGGGCGCAGCTATGTGCCGATCAAGGGCGAGATTCCGTCGCCCCTGAACCCGCCCCCCGGCTGCCATTTCCATCCGCGCTGCCCGCAAGCCGGGCCGCGCTGCCACCGCGAGGCGCCCAGCCTCAAGACCATAGGCCCCGGCCGGCTGTCCGCCTGCCACCTGAACGACGGAGGCGTCGCATGACGTCAGCCCCCCCCATGACTACGACACCCACGACCGCAACCCGCATCCGCCCCGCATCGCTCGCCATGATCGAGCGACTGGTTTCCTTCGACACCACCAGCCGCGAGTCCAACTTGGGCCTGATCGAGTGGGTGCGCGACTGGCTGAAAGGCCAGGGCGTCGAATCGCGCCTGGTCTACGACGCCGAAAAGCGCAAGGCCAACCTCTTCGCCACCGTGCATGGCCGCAACGGCCCCGGCGCCGCCAGGCCGGGCATCGTGCTCTCCGGCCACACCGATGTGGTGCCGGTCGACGGGCAGGCCTGGGACAGCGATCCGTTCAGGGTGACGGTGAAGAACGACCGCATCTACGCGCGCGGCGCCTGCGACATGAAAGGTTTCATCGGCGTGGCGCTCGGCATGACGCCGACCTTTCTGGCCGCCGACCTCAAGATGCCCATCCATTTCGCGCTGTCCTACGACGAGGAGGTCGGCTGCGTCGGCGTGCGCGGGCTGATCGACGAGCTCTCGCGCGAAGGCTTCAAGGCCGCCGGCGTGATCGTCGGCGAACCCACCTCGATGCAGGTGATCGTGGCGCACAAGGGCAAGCGCTCCTACCGCTGCACCGTGCATGGCCGCGAGGCGCACTCCGCCCTCGCACCGCAGGGGGTCAACGCGATCGAGTACGCCGCGCGCATCATCACGCAGATCCGCCACATGGCCGACCGCATGAGCCAGATCGAGCCGCGCGACCACGGCTTCGACGTCCCCTTCACCACCCTGCAGACCGGCACCATCCGCGGCGGCACCGCGCTCAACATCGTGCCGCGCGAGTGCGTGTTCGACTGGGAGTTCCGCTACCTGCCGGGCGCCGACCCGGACGCCATCGAAAGCGAGGTCAAGGCCTATGCCGCGTCGCTGGTGCCGGAGATGCGCAGGGTGGCCGAGGAGGCAGGCATCGACATCCGCCTGACCTCGGAGGCGCCCGGCTCGAACACCGGCGACACCGACGCGGTCACGCAGCTGGCGGTTGCGCTGGCGCGCAACCCGAAGACGGCGAAGGTGGCCTACGCGACCGAGGCGGGGTTGTTCGAGAAAGCGGGCCTGCCTTCGATCATCTGCGGTCCGGGCTCCATCGAGCAGGCGCACAAGCCCAACGAGTATTGCGATCTCGCCCAACTGGCCCAGTGCGAGACCTTCATGGACCGGTTGGTCGAGCGGGTGAGCGCCTAGCCCCGGGGGTCCGCCCGCATCCGGCCGTATGCCCCGTCCCGGTCAGACCAGGCGGGCGTTGGCGTCCCAGGCGTCGCCCGCGCCGGGCGTCTCCAACACGGCCGACAGCAGCAGAAGCTCGCTCATCACATCGGCGCAAAAGCCGGCGCGATCGCCGCGTTCGTCGACGATCAGGCGCTTGAGGTAGCCGAGCAGCTCAGGCGTGCGCCAGGTGCCGGTCAGGCGCTCGACAATGCGCGGATGAAGCGCCTCCAGGTGCGAGCGCACTTCGATTTTTTCCGGCTTCCTGGGCGCGCAGGCCTGGTCGATCAGCGAGGGGTCGATCACGATTTCCGGCAGGTCGAAGCTGACCGGCCGGAACCTGCGCGCCTGTTCATCGGCAACCTCGGCCACGACGCGCGCATCCAGCGCCGCGAAGGCCGCCGTGATGCC
>CANGUJ010000503.1 GCA_947456845.1 Burkholderiales bacterium
ATAGCAACCTGCCGAACTGCTTGCGTTGCAGAGCCCACTGGCGCGCTTCCTCGTAGGCGTAGCGGCCCAGCGCGAGCGACCTGGCGGTGTTGCCCAGGCGTTCCACGTTGAAGCCGGCGATCTGCTTCTTGAAGCCGCCTTCCTTCAGCACCACCATTTCCGGCGGCACGTAGACGTTGTCGAAATAGATCTGCGCCCATTCTTCGCCCGACATGAAGGAGGAACGCTTGCCGAAGCGCACGCCCTCGGCCTGGGTGTCGATGAGCACGGAGCCGATGCCGCCGACGCCGCGGCCGTAGCGCACGTAGACCAGCAGCACGTCGGCATACGGTGCATGGGTGGAGAACACCTTGGCGCCGTTGATGCGGTAGCCGTCGCCGTCGGGCGTGGCGCTGGTGGTGAGGTCGGTCACGGCGGACCCGGCCTCGGGTTCGCTCATGCCCACCGAGATGACCGCTTCGCCGGCAAGGATCTTCCTGAGGTAGCGCCCCTTCTGCCACGGCGTCCCGTATTCGGCGAACACGCGGATCGGCCCGAAGCTGCCGGCCTGGATCACGTCGGCACTGCGCGGGCATACCGAGGCCACCGCCTCGATGGCCAGTACCGCGTCCATCACCGAACCGCCCTGGCCGCCGTCGGCTTCGGCGAGTGTGATGCCGAGCAGGCCCTGGCCTGCCATCAGCCTGGCCACATCCCACGGGTACGCCACTGCGTGGGCGCGGTCGCGCGCCCCGTCGCGCAGGTGCTTTTCGGCGAACCGCAGCACCGCGTCGCGGAAGGATCGTTGTTCTTCGCTGAGTTGAAAATTCATGTGCCTGCCTATTCCACCTTGGCGCCGGACTCGCGGATCACCCGGCCCCATTTGTCGATCTCGCTCTTGATGTAGCTGCGAAACTCCTCCGGCGACTGGCCGACCGGCTCGGCACCCTGCGCCGCGAGCTTTTCGCGCACATCCGGCAGGCCGAGCGCCTTGACCGTGGCCTGGTGCAGCCGCGCGACGATGTCCGGCGGCGTCCTGGCCGGCGCGAACAGGCCGTTCCAGCTCGAGACCTCGAAGTCGGGCATGCCGGCTTCGGCCATGGTCGGCACGTTGGGCAGGAGCGCCATGCGCCGGTGCGCCGCCACGGCGATCACGGCGAGCTTGCCGCTTTGCAGATGCGGAATGGCCGACAGGGCGGTCTGGAAGCTCATGGTGACCTGCCCGCCCAGGAGGTCGGTCATGCCCTGCGTGGCGCCCTTGTAGGGCACATGGACGATGTCGATCCCGGCGCGCAGCTTCAGCATTTCGCCGGCCAGGTGCGGCGAGCCGCCGTTGCCGCTGGAGGCGTAAGTCAGCTTCCCGGGCTGTTGCTTGGCCAGCGCGATGAGCTCGCGCAGCGTCCGCGCCGGCACGGACGGATGCACCGCCAGCACCGAGGGCGCGCTCATGGTCTGGGTGATGGGGGCGAAGTCGCGCAGGGTGTCATATCCGGGGTTCTTGTAGATCGTCATGTTGGTGGCATTGGCGATCGTGCCCACGAGGAGCGTGTAGCCGTCCGGCGCGGCCTTGGCCACCGCCTCGGAGGCGATGTTGCTGGTGGCGCCGGGCTTGTTCTCGACCAACACCGTCTGGCCGAGCGAATCCTGCAGCTTGGCGGCGATGGTGCGGGCGATGATGTCGGTCGCGCCGCCCGGCGTGTAGCCTACGAGCAGCCTGATCGGCTTGGCGGGATAGCGGGTGTCCTGTGCACCGGCAGTAGAAGCCAGGATCACCGCCATGGCTGCGAATAGATGTTTCATTGCCGGTCTCGTTCTCCGCTGCGCCCGAGCACCACCAGCCCGTCGACGGCCACCACACCCTCGCGCTTGACCAGAAGGGGATTGATCTCCGCCTCGACAACCGGCTGTCCCGGCAGGCAGGCCAGGCGTGAAAATGCCGCCACCGCCCGGGCCAGCGCCGCCACATCGCCCAGCGGGAGGTTGCGGTAGCCGCGGATGACGGCCAGGCCGCGCACCGCGGCGATCATGGCAGACGCCTCAGCCTGGCTCACCGGCGCGAGGCGCACGGCATAGTCCTTGTAGATTTCGGCCAGCGTGCCGCCCGCGCCGACCATCACCACCGGCCCGACCATGGGGTCATGGCGGTAGCCGACGATGACTTCCGCCAGGCCTTTTTCCATGCGCTGCACCAGCACGCCGGCGATCCTCGCCCGCGGATGTGCCATGGCCACAGCAGCCAGCATGTCGGGCACGCGCGCGGCGAACTCGGCGGCGTTGCCGATATTGAGCAGCACGCCGCCGGCGTCAGTCTTGTGGGCGATGTCCGGCGAGCGCACCTTCGCCGCCACCGGATAGGCCACAGCGTGGGCGAAATCCGGTGCTGCCGCGGTGGCGCCGGCCACCACCGGCACGCCGAGCGAGGCGAACAGGGCAAGCGCATCGGCTTCGTCGGGCCTCCCATGGGCCGGCAGCACGGCGCCGGCGGGCGCCGGGTCACCTGCGACCGGCTGGCGCGGCGCCGTCCAGCGGAAAAACCCGGACAGGGCGTCCGCGCACGCCTCCGGCGTGCGAAAGGCGGGGATGGCCTTTTGCGCCAGCAGCGTGAGCGACCGGTCCGCCTGTGGCGTGAGGAACGCCGCTAGCGGTTTGGGGCCGGTCTTCGTCCTGAGAATGGGCTCGACCGCGACCTCCGGGTGGAATTGCGCCGAGGACCCGACCACCGCCAGCACGGCGTCGCAGTCCGGGGTGGCCATCAGCGCATCGAGCACCGCCGCATAGCGCTTGCCGGAACCCGCCATGGTGAGGTCGACGATGGGCGAATCGGCGACATGCACACCGTGGCTCTCGAGTTCCGCCTTCAGGGCAGGCGAGGCGGCCATGGCCTGCATGCCCAGCACGCCGAGCCGGTCGACCACGCTGGCCGCGCCGCCGCCGGTGGTGGTCACCACCGCCACCCGGGGCGTGCGGGAGAGCGTCGGCGGTGCGCGACCGGCCAGCAGCGGCGCAATCTCGATCAGCGTCTCCAGCATGTCTACCCGCACGATGCCGCAATCGCGCAGGAAAGCATCGACGGCGGCGTCGGTGCCGGCCAGCGCGCCGGTGTGCGAGCGCGCCATCGCCTCGCCCAGGTCGGAGCGGCCGAGCTTGTAGGCCGCCACCGGC
>CANGUJ010000504.1 GCA_947456845.1 Burkholderiales bacterium
AAACTCGTCATAGGCGCGCGACTGGGCTTCGCCCAGGTTCCAGGTCGCCTTCAGCGCGGCATAGTCGTCGGCGATCCTCGCGAGTATGCGCGCCTTGGCCGCGCGCTTGGCCGCGTCGTCCACCGGCGCCGCGTAGGCCGCCTCCAGCGCGCGCCGCGCCTGCAGGAACAGCCGCGTCAGCGCGCGCCGGCGCGCCATGTAGGCGGCATGGGCAGCCCGCTCCTCTGCACTCGCATGCGCCTTCATCCAGCGCCCGAGTGCCGCCTCCTCGACGGCGACGGCAAAGGATTCATTGAACGTGGAGTCATCGCCCGCGTAGGCCGCTTGGTGCGCCAGTTCGTGAAAGATCAGGCGCGCAATCTCCAGATCCGGGTAGCGGATGAAGGTGTTGAGAAGCGGATCGGCAAACCAGCCCAGGGTCGAATAGGCGGGCACGCCGCCCACGTAGACATCGAGCCCCTCGGCGCGCAGCAGCGCGGCTTCGGCATCCGCACCGGCCCGGTTGAAGTAGCCCCTGTAGACGACACAGCCGGCGATCGGGAAGCAATGCGTACGCAAGTCGAGCGAATCGGCGGGCGCGGCAAAGACATTCCACACCACATAGGGCCGCTGCAAGTCGGCATAGCGGCGATAGCTGCCGTTGTCAGGCAAACCCAGTTCGCGGATGGCGAACTCGCGCACCCGCTGGGCGTATTGCAGGCGGCGCCCCAGGTCGGCCGGCGTTTGCGGATCGGACAGCACCTCCGCGATGGGGCGCGCCAGCCGGGCGACCTCCATCTGTCCGGCGAAAGCCTGCCAGTAGAACGAGGCCGTCGAGCAACCCGACAACATCAGGGCGGCGACGGGCAGCAACAGCCGGGCCGGGCGCATCAACCGAAGCTTCCGCACTGGATGAACCGTACCATGCGCCGGCACACCTGATGCGACATCAACATGGCCGTATGACCGACCGGCAGCACGAGATGTTCCCGCTCCCCGGCCACATGGGTTTCTTCGACGCTGACCGTGCCGTCATGCGGCCTCTTGAGGTCCGGTGCCACCATGCGGCCCAATCCCAGATTCGAGTCGCCGGCGATGACCCCGAGGTCAACGCCTGCCGGCACCGCAGGCCGCCGGCCGCCCAGCCAATCGCGCAAGGCGTGCCCGGCCAGCACGCCGCCAAGCTTGCCGAGCAGCGGGTGCACGTTGCGTCCACCCACCAAGGCGCGGCCGGCGCGGCTGTCCTGGAACGGCGGTCCGGCCAGCACGACGCGGCCGAGTTGCTTGCCCTGCAGCGTCCAGCCGACGCTGTCGAGGGTCGCGACAATGGTAACCGCGCCCAGGCTATGCCCGGCGAAATGCACCTTCTTCTGCGGCAGGGTTTCGACGAAGCGGACCAGGGCGGCGCGATTGTTCGCCATGCGGCCGCGCACGCTCGGATAGGAAAACGCAGGGGCCGCGAAGCCGGCGCGTTCGAACTGGATGCGCCAGTAGCGCATGGCGAAGCCGGACAGCCACAATCCGTGCACGCACACCACCGCCTCTTCACGCACCACGGTCATGCAATCCGCGACCAAGCGAACATGACGACGACCACGCCAAAGGCGACCATCAGTGCCGGCATGATGAGCGCGGTGATCAGGTTGATTCGCTCGGCCTCTGCGGAATTGTCGGGATTGACCGCCACTTCGACCTTCTCGCCGATTTTCAGCCGCTGGTGATAGGGCATGCGCGAGACGAACCGGTGCGCCGTGCCGCCTGCATCGACGTATTCGATCTCCGGACAGCGCAATACCGAAACACGGACCAGCGCAATGACCTCACCCGTCACCCTGGGCCAGTGGTGGTACTTCTGCCATGACAGGCGCACGAAAGCCACGCCCATGGCCGCGAATATCAGTCCCGCCAGCAGCGGCCAGCTTGAAAACAGTGTCACCGCGCACCCTCCGGTCAGGCCCGCCGCGGCGCTCGTTCGATCTCGACCAGGCAGTCGTAGAACGTCGGGCCGCGGCCGAGGTCGGTAAGCGTCTGGTTGGTCACCGCATTGGCGTTACGTCCGCCCGGGGCATGCTTGTGCCACCAGACCGAAAGCGCCGTCACCACGCCAGGTCGGGATTTGCCGTTGACGCGGGCGCGCGCATTGAAGCTGCCGCGATCATTGAAGATGCGCACCATGTCTCCATCGGCGATGCCGCGGGGCGCCGCGTCGGCCTCGTGAATGTCTAGGAAGGGTTCCCCCTCCGCCGCGCGCAGGGAAGCGATGTTGGCGAAGGTGCTGTTCATGAAATTGCGCGCCGGCGGCGAAATCATCATCAATGGATAGCGCGCGGCGAGTGCCGGGTTGGTCGCCGGGGACTCGCGCGGCGCGATGTAATCGGGCACGGCGGGAAAGCCCATGCTGACGGCGCGCGCGCTGACGAATTCGCACTTGCCAGAAGGGGTGCGAAAATTGCCCTCGGCGAACGGCGCCCAGCGTTCGGGCACGTTCAGCCGCTGCCAGCCGACCTCCTTCATCCGCTCGACCGAAATGCCGGCGTTGTATGGATGGCGGGCATCGATCGCCTGCGCTGCGATGGTCTCATCGGACTCGGACAGGCAGTGCTCGGTGAAGCCCATGCGCCGCGCCAGTTCGCGGAAGACATCGCTGTCCGAGCGGGCTTCACCCACCGGCGCGATCGCCGCCTGGTTGACCAGCCAGTAGAGGTGCCCGTAGGACTTGTGAATGTCGAAGTGCTCCAACTGCGTCGTCGCCGGCAGCACGATGTCGGCATAGTCGCAGGTGTCCGTGAGGAACACGTCATGAACCACGGTGAACAGATCCTCGCGGGCGAGTCCGCGCAGGGCGCTGTTGGAATCCGGCACCACCGCGGCGGGATTGGAGGAATACACGAACAGCGCCTTGATCGGCGGCCCGTCAGACAACGCCGCACGATCGCCGCCGAGCGCCTCACCCAGCTTGATCATGTTGACGGTCCGCGGATTGTTCCAGATCAGGTCGGGGCGCTCCAGCGCGCGCACATCCACCGGATAGGTGGCACCGCTGCCGAGCAGCACGCCGCCGGCCGGGTGGCGCCATGCCCCGACCAAGGCCGGCAGGCATGCGATGGTGCGGCAGCTCATCGCCCCGCCCGCGTGCCGCTGCAGGCCATAGTTGATGCGG
>CANGUJ010000505.1 GCA_947456845.1 Burkholderiales bacterium
GCAGGATGGCGGCATGCAGCATGCCGGGCAATTCCAGGTCGTGGACAAAACGCGGCAGGCCGAACACCTTGTCCGGCAGGTCGATGCGCGGCACCGAAGCGCCCACCACGGCCAGCGCCGCGGACGGCAACGGCGCCACCTTGCCGGTGGCCTCGCGCTCGAGCAAGCCCGCGTCGGCGAACGCCCAGTAGTTCAGGCCGATGGCGCGGCCGTCCACCCTGAATTCGCCGTCGTCGCAAGCGATGCGCGCCGCATCGAACCCGCTGCGCCGGGCCGCCTCGGCGATCAGCAGGCAGCGCGCCTCGGCGGCCGCATGGCGCAGCGCGCTGCCCGATTCCTGCACGGAGAGGCTGCCGGAAGTGACCGCCTCGTCGGGGCTGGCAGCGGTCGATGCACCGACCATGACGATGCGCTCGAAACGCACCTGCAGTTCGCAGGCGACGATCTGGGCCAGCGCCGTGAGAATGCCCTGGCCGATCTCCACCTTGCCCGACCGCACCTCGACCTTGCCGTCGGCGCGGATGGTCAACCACTGCGACAGGCGCCGGTTGACCTCGAGGCTGCCGGGCAGACGCGGCTTGCCGTCGTCGGCCGCCATGGCCATGCGAAAGGCGAGGTTCATGCGGCCTGCCCGGCCGCGCGCATCGCGGCGGCGGCGCGCAGCACGGCGCGCACGATGCGGTTGTGCGAGCCGCACCTGCAAAGATGCTTGTCAAGCGCGCTGCGCACCTGGGCATCGTCCGGGTCGGGATTGGCGGCCAGGAGTTCGGCGGCCGAGATCAGGATGCCGGAGAGGCAATAGCCGCATTGCGCCGCCTGCTCTTCGAGAAACGCCGCCTGCAGCGCATGCGGCATGCCGGGCCGGCCGAGCCCCTCGACGGTCACCACAGCGCGTCCGGCCGCCGCCCACAGGGGCGTGTCGCAGGCCGGCAGGGACTTGCCGTCGATGAGCACATGGCAGGCCCCGCACTGGTTCTGGCCGCAACCGAAGCGTGTGCCCTTGAGGGCCAGGGTGTCGCGCAGCGCGTCGAGCAGGAGCGCGTTGTCGGGTGCCTCGACCGTACAGGAACTGCCGTTGACTTGGAAAGTGGTCGCCATGGGATTTGCCGGACGGGATGTCGCGCTGCTGGACAGCGTTCAGTCGATTTTCGCGCCGGAGGCCTTGACGATGACACCGGCGCTGTCCCAATCCGAGCGCAGCAGCGCCTGGAATGCGTCGACGCCGACCACCGCTTGTTCGAGGCCGAGGCGGGCGAAGCGCTCCTGGACAACCGGATCGGCCAGCACTTTCTGCACAGCGGCGTTGAGGCGGTCGACTTCGGCGCGCGGCAGGCCCGCCGGCGCCAGCAACCCCATCCAGGAGTCGAACTGGAAACCGGGGTATCCGCTCTCCGCCACCGTGGGCACGTCGGGCAGGAACTTCGAGCGCGATTTGCCTGTGGTGGCCAGGAGTCTCATGCGCGCGTCGCCCTTGAACTGCATCACGCCGATGGTGGCGGAAGTCACCGCCTGCACCCTGCCCGCCAGCACCTCGTTGACGGCATCCCCGGTCGACTTCATGGGAATGTGCTGCAGATTCAGCCCGGCGCGTGCGTTGAATGACGCCATGCCCAAATGCGTCGCGCTGCCGTTGCCGGCGGATGCGTAGTTGAGCTGCCCCGGCCGGGCCTTGGCCTCGCGCACCAGGTCGGCCAGGGTGTTGATGCCGGCGTTGCCGGGCGCGACGATCACATAGCCGGAATTGCCGAGATAGGCCACGCCGGAGAAATCCTTGATCGGGTCGTAGCCCAGCTTGGCATATAGATGACCGGCGATGTTATGGCTTGCCGCCGCCAGCACCAGAGTATTGCCGTCGGCGGGGGCCTTGGCGACGTAGGCCGTGCCGACCGTGCCGCCGGCACCGGCGCGGTTTTCCACCACGACGCTGGCGCCCAGCAGGGTACCCAGTTCATTGTTGAACGCGCGGGCCACGGTGTCCTGCACCGCACCGGTACCGAAAGGCACGACGATGCGTATCACCCGCTGCGCCTGCGCGAGGGCGGTCGCGGCGGCGGACAGCAGGAGCACGATCGCGCAGGTGCGCACGAGGCGGGCAAGGCAGGCGGTCATCGGGAGTCCTCGGGATTGGGGCGGTCGCGGAGGCGCATGGTCGTGAGACAGAAGTCTAGCAGGCGGGAAGTGGCACGGGACACGCACCGCCCCGGGCGGCCTCCCCGATGCCGTCACGGCCGCCGGTCGTCCCGGCCGGCCGCGCGCATTGGTTGATGCTTGTCAAACCATGCCTGTTCGCGGTTTTGTAGGATTGCTAGATGAGCGGACGCCTGCGCGTCCGCGCGACCAAGGGAGATACTGGATCATGTCAATCCATTCGAAGGCGTTCGCGGCCGCCCTGTTGGCGGCGCTTCTGGCCTGCCCTGCGGCAGCGATGACCGAAGGCAGGACCGCCCAGGGCGAGGCCTGGATTTCCGGCGGCATCGGCAGCAGCGAACTGGAGTTGCTGGACAAGCAGCGCGGCGACTTCAGCCTGCGCATCCTGACCGCCGCCAAGGGCAGCGGCGCGTATCTGGCCGACGCGCTGGTGAAGGTCACCGACGCTGCCGGCCGTACCGTGCTCGAAACCCGCGCCGACGGGCCGTGGCTGTATGTCAACCTCAGGCAGGGCGATTATCGGGTGCTCGTGACCTACAAGTCCGAGTCGCGGCAACAGGCCACCAGGATCCATGCCAACGACCGGCACGAAATGTTCTTCTACTTCGATGAAGCGGTCGAGCGCCTGCCGAAGGGCGAAAAAGGCTAGCGCGCCCGGACGCATCGCAACCCGGGCACGGCCCAGGCAGAGGGCCGGGGCGGGCGCAGAAAAAAGGCCGCCCGCAGGCGGCCTTTTCGCGCGCGGCGGTGCCGGCTACACGCGGCGCCGATACTCGCCGGTGCGCGTGTCGATTTCGATCTTGTCGCCCTGGGCCACGAAGAGCGGCACGCCGATCTCGTAACCGGTGGCGAGCTTGGCGGGCTTCAACACCTTGCCCGAGGTATCGCCGCGTACCGCCGGCTCGGTGTAGGTGATGACGCGTTCGACCGAGGTCGGCAATTCCACCGAGATGGCACGATCGTTGTAGATCGTGAGTTCGCAAGGC
>CANGUJ010000506.1 GCA_947456845.1 Burkholderiales bacterium
CGGGCGAACTGCGCCTGCAATCCATGGGCGTGACCGAGCCGACCACCGGTACCGACACCACCAAGATCAAGACCACGGCCGAACGTCGCGGCGACAAATACGTGATCAACGGCCAGAAGGGCTGGATCTCGCGCGTGCAGCATTCCGAGCTGATGATCCTGCTGGCGCGCACCACGCCGCTGGCGGAGGTCAAGAAAAAGGCCGACGGCCTGTCGATCTTCCTGGTCGACCTGCGGAAAGCCATCGGCAACGGGCTCGACGTGCATCCCATCCGCAACATGGTCAACCACGAGACCAACCAGCTGTTCTTCGACAATCTCGAGATTCCGGCCGAGAACCTGATCGGCGAGGAAGGCAAGGGCTTTCGCTACATTCTCGACGGCCTCAATGCCGAGCGGGTGCTGATCGCCGCCGAATGCATCGGCGATGCCTATTGGTTCATCCAGAAGTCGTCCAACTACGCCAAGGACCGCATCGTCTTCGACCGCCCGATCGGCCAGAACCAGGGCGTGCAGTTTCCGATCGCCGAGAGCTACATCGAGACCGAGGCGGCGAACCTGATGCGCTGGAAGGCCTGCCAGCTGTTCGACGCGCACAAGCCCTGCGGTTCCGAGGCCAACATGTCCAAGTACCTCGCGGCCAAGGCCTCCTGGGAGGCCGCCAATGCGTGCCTGCAGACCCATGGCGGCTTCGGCTTCGCCTGCGAGTACGACGTGGAGCGCAAGTTCCGCGAGACCCGCCTGTACCAGGTGGCGCCGATCTCGACCAACCTGATCCTCTCGTTCGTGGCCGAGCATGTGCTGGGCATGCCCCGGTCGTTTTAGTCGACCGGAGTGCGAACCTGCTTTTATCGAGCCTGATCAGTATGGAATCGCTGGCGGAGCCAGCCGATTCCATGACGAAAATTCGACGCAAAACCTTCGCTGGCCATGACTGATTCTCAGCACCGCGTTCCATCAATCGACATCCTGGCGTTTCGCGCCAAGGTGGCGGTGGTGGTGCCGGCCACCAACACCATCGTGCAGCCTGAGTTCGAGGCCATGCGGCCTGCGGGGGTGACCAACCATGTCACCCGCATGCTGCTGCCGCCGCGGCCGTATGACGACATGGAGGTCTACAAGCAGGCGCTGGCCACTGAAAAGGGTGGACTCGAGGAAGCCCTGGGCCAGGTGCTGCCGTGCGAGCCGCATGTGGTGGCGCACGGGCACTCGATCCATTCGTTTCGCGGTGACCGCGCGCGCGCCGAGGCCGAGGCCGCGCGCCTGGAGGCGCTGTGCGGCATCCCCTTCGTCACGCCTTCGACCGCCGTGCTCAAGGGGCTGGAGGCGCTCGGCAATCCGCGCCGCATCGCGGTGCTCACGCCGTACTGGCCGCCCGCCGATGCCCTGATCGCCGAATTCTTCACCGCCTGCGGCTATGACGTGGTCGCCTCGCACGGTCTCAAGGCGACCGGCCCGACGGCGGTGGCGCGCATCACCCTGGAAGAAATCCGCGCCGGTTTTCGCGCCGTCGACCGGCCCGATGCCGAAGCGCTCATCCATGTCGGCACCAACCTGCCGGTCTCGGCCATCACCGAGGACATCGAGGCCGCGCACGGCAAGCCGCTCATCGGCGTCAATGTCGCGACATACTGGCTGGCCTTGCGCCGCATCGGCATCCGCGATCCGCTGCCGGGTTTCGGCATCCTCGCCCGCCAAAAATAGCTCGCCGACCAGGCTTCCGGCATGGCCAACCCGCGCGTTCCCTGGCTGCTCGACCTTCTTGGGCGGGCGTGATGAAGTTGTTTCAGTGCAAGGCCGGGGCATCACGGACGGCTTCCCGTCCGGCGACCTCGTCAATCAATCTCAAGGAGGAGCATTAAATGGATCTCGGACTCAAGGGCAAGACCGTTCTCATCACCGGCGCATCGAAGGGCATCGGCCTGGCCTGCGCGAAGGCGTTCGCCGCCGAAGGCTGCCATCTGCATCTGGCCTCGCGCGATGCCGGCCGTCTCGAGGAGGCGCGCGCGCAGGTGCTGGCCGGCGCGAGCGTCAACGTCACGCTGCACCCGGTGGACCTGTCCAAGCCGGGCTCGGCCAAGGCGCTGACCGCGGCCGCCGGCGCGATCGACGTGCTGGTCAACAACGCGGGCGCGATCCCCGGCGGCTCGGTCGAGGCCATCGACGAGGCGCGTTGGCGCGAGGCCTGGGACCTGAAGGTGTTCGGCTACATCAACATGACCCGCGAGGTATTGCCGGCCATGATGAAGCGCAAGAGCGGCGTGATCGTCAACGTGATCGGCCTGGCGGGCGCCAAGCCCACCTTCGACTACATCTGCGGGGCGACCGGCAACGCCGCGATCATGGCCTTCACCAAGGGCATCGGCGGGGGTTCCACCAACCACGGCGTGCGTGTGCTCGGCGTCAACCCCACGGCCACCCGCACCGACCGCATCATCACGCTCACCAAGGCGCGCGCCAAGACCACCCTGGGCGACGAATCGCGCTGGGAAGAACTGCTTTCGAACATGCCGTTCGGTCGAATCGCCGAAACCGAGGAAGTCGCCGACGTGGTGGTGTACTGCGCGTCGGACCGCGCCTCCTACTTGTCGGGCACGGTGATCGACATCGACGGCGGACAGCTGTATCGTTAACAGGTGTTGCGGGGACACAATTTCTTGCGCATTGGGAAACCGGGGCGCAAGGGCATGTCCCTACAATCCCTCTCCGATCATGCATGAGGTGTGCAAATGGCCGATGACCCCGATTTCGATACCCTGCGCAGGCTTGCCGAAGAAGACCCGCAGGGCTATTTTGCCGAGCGCACCCGGCTGATCGAAGCCTTTTTCGAAACCGTCCCGGAGGAGCGGCGCGCCCAGCTGCGCCAGTTCCAGGCCGATATCGACGCCGTGCGCGCGTCGGCGGGCACCCCGGGCAACGCGGTGGAAACCCTGATGGGCATGCTGTCGGAGCACATGGAGGCTCTACTCGGCTATACCGTCCAGCTCGCCCAGGAAGCCCGGGAGATGAAGGCCGCCGCCCAGCCCGCCGCTCGCGGCTGAGCCAGGCGCGGGCCGCAGCCGGTTTCCCGACCCCGCCGCGCGCCGCGCGCGGACGGTTCGCACGC
>CANGUJ010000507.1 GCA_947456845.1 Burkholderiales bacterium
AACGGAGAGTTCCGCCATGGACGACACGATTCGCTGGTCGGTTACAGTCTCCCGCGAACTTGATCGCAGTGTGCGCGCGCTTGTTTCCGGCAAGGCCGGGCGTGCGGGCTCCATTTCCGGTTTTGTCGAACGGGCCGTGCGGAAGGAGTTGTTCGGGCGCACGGTCGAAGCGGTGCGCGCGCGCAACCGAGAGGTGGCGCCGGAGGTGATTGCGGCGGAAGTTGAAGCGGCCGTCGCACAAGTCCGGGCAGTCAAATCACGGAGACCGCGGCGCTGATCCGTGCGTGTCGTCCTCGACACAAATGTCCTGGTTTCGGCCTTGCTCAGTCCCGGGCATCCGCCAGCATTGCTGCTCAATGCATGGCTGGACAATCGATTCGAGCTCCTCGTATCCCGCCAGCAGCTTGCCGAGATCGGGCGGGTCACCCGGTATCCTGGTCTCAAATCCCGCATTCGGCCGAGTGAGGCCGGGCGGCTGATCAATCTCCTGGGCGATTTGGCGACCAACGTCATGTCGCCGGTCGAAGTGGATATGAGTCCCGATCCGTTCGATAATTTTTTGCTCGGACTCGCGATCAGCGGGGCTGCCGACTACCTGGTGACGGGAGACAAAGCGGGCGTTCTCGCGCTCAAGCGGGTCGGTCAGGCGCGCATCGTCAGTGCGCATGACTTCTGCCGGACACTGAAGCTGTTGTGACAAGTCGGGCGGGATCGGTGTCCACATGATCGCATGCGGTGTGCAACCCGAATTCGGTCGGCTTGCACCGGTATGTGGTTGCCTTTAGCTGAACACCCCCCCATACTTCTTGCGCAGTTCCGCCTTCTGCACCTTGCCGGTCCCGCCCACCGGCAGGGCGTCCAGAAACACCACGTCGTCCGGCACCCACCATTTGGCCACCCGTTCGGCGAGGAAGCTGAGGATCTCCTCCTTCGTCACTTCCTGTCCTGGCTTCGTCACGATGAAGAGCAGCGGACGCTCGTCCCACTTGGGATGCTTCACGCCGATCACCGCGGCCATCTGCACGGCCGGGTGGCCGACGGCGGCGTTTTCGAGATCGATGGAGCTGATCCATTCGCCGCCGGTCTTGATCACGTCCTTGGTGCGGTCGCGGATCTGCATCACGCCGTCCGGCGCGATGACGGCGATGTCGCCGGTGGGGAACCAGCCGTCCACCAGCGGCGAGGCCTCGCCCTTGAAATAGCGCTCGACGATCCACTGCCCGCGCACCATCAGTTCCCCCTGCGAGACGCCGTCGCGCGGCAGGGTGGCGCCGGTTTCGTCCACCACCTTGATCTCGATGCCGAACACGGTCTTGCCCTGTTTGGCAATCAGCGCGTGGCGCTGCGCCGGCGTCCATTCTGCCTGCTGCCTGGCGGTGATCACGCCCATGGTGGCCACCGCGGTGGTTTCGGTCATGCCCCAGCCGTGGCGCACATCCACGTGGTACTGGTCGCTGAACTTGGCGATCAGCGCCAGCGGCATCGCCGAGCCGCCGGTGGCGGTGCGGCGCATGGTGGAAAACTTGCGCCCGTGCTGCTCCATGTGGGCGATCAGCCCCTGCCAGATGGTGGGCACGCCGGCGCTCACGGTCACGCCTTCGGCTTCCATCAGGTCGTAGAGCGAGGCGCCGTCCAGTTTCGGCCCCGGCAGCACCAGCCTGGCGCCGGCGACCAGCGTCGCGTACGGCAGGCACCAGGCGTTCACGTGGAACATCGGCACCACCGGCAGGACCGCCTCCTGCGGGGAGAGGCCCAGCGCGCCGGGCATGCAGATGGTGATCGCGTTGAGCACGATGGCGCGGTGCGAATACAGCGCGCCCTTGGGGTTGCCGGTGGTGCCGGAGGTGTAGCACAGCGCGGCGCCGGTGCGCTCGTCGAAGCTCGGCCAGGTGAATGATTCGCTCGCCGGGGCGATCAGGCCCTCGTAGTCGAGCACCTTGGCTACCCCTTCGACAGCCGGTGTGTGGGCGGCGTCGGCCAGGCATATCCAGTGGCGCACCCGGGGGCAGTGCGGCGCGATGGCCTGGATGATGGGTGCGAAGGTGGCGTCGAAGAGCACCGCCGCGTCCTCGGCATGGTTGATGATGTAGATCAGCTGCTGCGGGTGCAGGCGCGGGTTGCAGGTATGCATCACCATGCCGCTGCCGGAGACGGCGTAGTAGGCCTCCAGGTGGCGGTGGTTGTTCCAGGCGATCGAGCCGACCACGCTGCCCGGCGCGAGCCCCAGGCCGGCCAGCGCGTTGGCCAGCTTCTTCGCCCGCACCGCGCACTGCGCGGCGCTGTAGCGGAACAGCGGGCCATGGGTCTCGCGCGAGACGATCTCCGCGTCGCCGTACTGCGCCGCCGCGTGTTCGATGATGCCGGAGAGCAGAAGCGGCATGTCCATCATCAGGCCGGGTTGCAGCATGGCGGTATCTCCTGGGTGTCGTGTGGCGGCGGTCTGCGCGGCAAGGCATGCATGCTAGCAGCCGTGGCCGGCAGCCGGCTCATGTAGTATTTCCGCGAACAACCAGGCAGTTCAACCCGACGGAGACGAAGATGATCGCGTTGCTAATGCGCCGGCGCGCGCTGCGCCTGATGCTCGCGTCCGCGTGCGGTGCCGGCGCGGTCATGGGGGCATGGGCGCAGGACTACCCCAACCGCCCGATCCGCCTGATCGTGCCCACCGCCGCCGGCGGCGGCTTCGACATCCTGGCGCGCTACGTGGCGCAGCGCATGGGCGACGACCACAAGATCACCCTCACGGTGGAAAACCGCGTCGGCGCGGGCACGGTGGCGGGCACCGAATTCGTGGCCAGGGCGCCGGCCGACGGCTATACGCTGATGCTGGGCGGGGTGAGCAACATGGCGCTCAACCCGGCGCTTTTCCGCAAGTTGCCCTACGACGCCGCGCGCGATTTCGTGCCGGTGGGCTACCTGGCGACCTTTCCCACCGTGCTGGTGAGCCCGCCCGACTTTCCGGCCAACAGCTTCGCCGAATTCGTCGCGCAGGTGCGCGCCCATCCCGGCAAGTACAACTTCGCCTCCGCCGGCGTGGGCACCGGCCAGCACGTGTGGGGCGCCATCCTCATCAAGCTTCTCGGCCTGGACATGCCGATGGTG
>CANGUJ010000508.1 GCA_947456845.1 Burkholderiales bacterium
AGCGCCTTCTGCACCGGCTCCTGCAGGGCTCGCGCCATCAGGTCGGTGGTGCCGCCGGCCGGGTAGGGCACGACGACGCGGATCGGCTTGCTCGGAAAAGCCTGCGCAAGCAGGGCACCGGGCGCGGCGCAGAGCGCAGCCGCGATGAGTAATGCCTTGTTGAACACGCATTGCATGTCTGTCTCCGTTTTTTCTATTTGAGCAGGTCGCGCGCGATGACCATGCGCTGGATCTGGTTGGTGCCTTCGAAAATCTGCGCCAGCTTGGCGTCGCGCATCATGCGCTCGACCGGATAGTCGCGGGTGTACCCGTAGCCGCCGAAAATCTGCACAGCGTCGGTGGTGGCTTTCATGGCCATGTCGCTGGCGAAGCACTTGGCCATGCTGGCCAGCGCGTTGAGGCGTTGCCAGTCGCCTGCGTCGCCGGCGCGGGCGCATTCGTACACCAGGGCGCGCGCCGCCTCGATGTTCATCACCATGTCGGCCAGCATGAACTGCACGCCCTGGAATTCGCCGATGGACCGCTTGAACTGCCTGCGCTCCTTCGCGTACGCGACCGACGCATCCAGCGCGCCCTGCGCGAGGCCCACCGATTGCGCACCGATGGTGGGCCGGTTCAGGTCCAGCGCGCGCATCGAGGCGCGAAAGCCGCGGCCCTCCTCGCCCACCAGGTTCTCCACCGGCACCCGCACATCGTCGAGAAAGATCGGCGTGTTGGGCGCGCCGCGCCAGCCCATCTTGCGCTCGTGCCGGCCGAAGGTGATGCCCTTCATCTTTTTCGGCTCGAGGATGAAGGCGGAAATGCCGTCGGCGCCGGATTCGCCGCTGGTGCGGGCCATCAGCACGATGTACTCCGCCACCACGCCATAGCTGCACCACTGCTTGCGCCCGTTGATGACGTAGGAGTCGCCATCCCTGACCGCGCGGGTGGTCATGGCGCTCACGTCCGAGCCGGCCTGCGGCTCGGAGATCGCGATCGCCGTGGGCACGCCGCCGCGCGCGATGATCGGCAGGAAGCGCTTCCTCTGCTCCTCCGAGCCGAAATGCAGGAGCGGCATGATGAACATGGTGTTCAGCCCGGCCAGCGAGCCGCAGGCGGGCGACACCCTGGAGATTTCCTCGCGCGCCATGCACATGAGCGTCAAGTTGCCGCCGGGGCCGCCGTACTGTTCCGGCACCCATAGCTGCATCAGGCCCATGTCGCCGAAGATCGGCAGCAGTTCCTCGGGAAAGCGGTCGGTCTCGTCGATCTCGGCGGCGATCGGCGCGACATGCTTCTCGACCATGCGGCGGATGCCCTCGCGGAAGGCCCGTTGCTCTTCGGTGAAGTTCATGGATCGGCTGGCCGTTTGGGTCTTGCGTTTGGGTCTTGCATTTAATGGTAGTACCATTTAGCATAATTCCCTGCCTCCACCCTGTCAAGCCGCCATGACCGCCGCCACCGTCGACTATTCCCGCTACGCGTGCCTGAAGATCGAGAAAGAGGGCACGCTCGCCATCGTCACGCTCAACCAGCCCGACACGGGCAACCGCATCGCGCACCGCTTCCATGTGGAACTGCAGGACATCTGGGCCGACCTGGCGCGCGACCGCACGGTCAACGCCATCCTGCTGCAGGGCTCCGGCAAGTATTTTTCGGTCGGCGGCAACGTCAAGGGCATGCTGGAGCGCCCGGGCGGCGACGTCTTCGAGGAGGGCGAGATGATCGAGCCGTCCGGCGGCATGCGCATCGTGCAGAACATCCTGGATTGCCCCCAGCCCATCGTCTGCGCCATCAACGGCGACTGCATCGGCTTGGGCGCGACCGTCGCCCTGTTCTGCGACGTGACGGTAGCGGCCGAAGGCGCGCGCATCGCCGATCCGCATGTGAAGATCGGCCTGGTGGCGGGCGACGGCGGCGCGGTGATCTGGCCGCTGCTGGTGGGTCCGAACCGCGCCAAGGAGTTCCTCATGCGCGGCACGCTGATCAAGGGGGCGGAAGCCGCGCGCATGGGCCTGGTGAACCATGCCGTGCCGGTGGAGGAGGTCTTCACCAGGGCGCGCGAGATCGCCGAGGAGCTCGCGAACGGCCCCACCTGGGCGATCCGCTGGACCAAGCTCTCGGTCAACAAGCAGCTGAAGGCGCAGATGAACCTGATCCTCGACACCTCCTACGCCCTGGAGATGGTGACCTTCCAGACCGAGGACCACAAGGAGGCGGTGCGCGCCTTCGTCGAGAAGCGCAAGCCGGTGTACACGGGGCGCTAGGGCACCAGCAGGGCGGGAACGCGCCATGGCCGAAGACTCCACCTCCGTCGTGCGTTTCGAGCCGATCCAGACGCGCCGTGCCTTCGAGGAGATCTGCCAGCGCATCCGCGAGCAGGTGGCCGAAGGCCGCCTCAAGCCCGGCGACAAGCTGCCGGCCGAGCGCGACCTCGCGCAGCAGCTGGGCGTCGGCCGCAACGCCCTGCGCGAGGCGCTGCGCAGCCTGGAGATCGCCGGCATCGTGCGCCTGCGAAAGGGCGTCAAGGGCGGCGCCTTCATCCGCGAAGGCGATGGCGGGCGCATGAACCAGGTGGTGCAGGACATGTTCTCGCTGGGCTCGATCACGGTCGACGAACTCACCGAAGCGCGCCTGCACATCCAGGAACTGGTGGTGCGCCTGGCCTGCGCGCGTGCCGCCGATGCGGACTTCGATGCACTGGCCGCCAACATCGACGGCACGGAAGAGGTGACCCGGAGCGGCGACTTCCTCAAGCGGGTGGAATGCTCGCGCGAGTTCTACGCCCTGCTGGCCGCCGCCACCGGCAACGACGTGCTGTCGATGATGGTGGCCTCGCTTACCGAAATCCTGATGAAGTTCGTCTACGCGCGGGTGGCCGCCGGCGGCCACCCGCAGCCGCGCCTGGTGGAGAAGCGTCGCGATTTCCTGGCCGCGCTGCGTGCGCGCGATGCCGACACCGCCAGCAGGCTGATGAAAAGCCATCTCGAGTCGGTGCATCGCCTGCTCAAGGAAACCCCTGCAGGCGGCCGCAAGGCGGGGCCGCAACCGGCTGGCAGGGCCCGGCGCGCCAGCGCGTAACATCCGGCTTCCCTTCCCTTTTACGCAAGCCCGCCC
>CANGUJ010000509.1 GCA_947456845.1 Burkholderiales bacterium
GAACGTCGCGCCCTGGCCGGGTACCGCCTCGGCCTGAATGGTCCCGCCATGGCGCTCCACCAGCCGCTTGACGATGGCGAGCCCGGCGCCGGTGCTGTCGATCTCCGGATCGTTATGCAGGCGCGTGAACAGGTTGAAAAGCTGATCGGCATGCTGCATGTCGAAGCCGATGCCGTTGTCGCGCACGATGTAGGTCTTGACCGCCGCGTCGCCCTCGACGGCGATCGCCACCTGCGGCGCCGCGCCGCCGGCCGAATACTTGCAGGCGTTGTCGATCAGGTTGTGGAAGATCTGCCGCAACATGACGGGGTCGGCGCTGGCGCTGCCGAGCCGTTCCACGTCCCACCTCGTTTCCGGATAGCGCTCGCGCAGTTCGGCCGCGATCTCGCCGACCAGCAGGTCGACATCGATGTCGCGTCGCACGACCTCGCTCTTGGCCAGCCGCGAGTACTCCAGCACACCGTCGATGAGCCGGCTCATGCGCGTCCCGGAAGCGGAGATGCGCCACAGCAGGTCGCGGCTGTCGCGGTCGAGCTTGCCGCCGAGGTTTTCGAGCAAGAGGCCTGAAAACCCCACCATGCTGCGCAACGGCGCGCGCAGGTCGTGGGAGATGGTGTAGCTGAAGCTCTCGAGCTCCCGGTTGGCCTTCTCCAGGGCCGCGGTGCGCTCGCGCACGCGCGCCTCCAGCGTGGCGTTGAAATCGCGGATCTCCGCCTCGGCCCGCTGACGTTCGGTCACATCGCGCGAAAGCACGATGAAGCGCGGCTCGGAGCCGGACGGAACACGCTTGCGCGCCACCGACAACTCGAACCACAGGCGCCCCTGCGGCACCTCCAGTTCGACGGTGCGCCCATGCGACCGGCCGGTCGCGTGCGCCTCGGCGATGGCCTCCATGCAGATGCGCGCCTGCGCCGGCGGCAGCACCTCGGCCACGGTCCTGCCAACCAGCTGCTCGGGCGGCACGGCCAACAGCTCAGAGCGCGGCGGATGGTAGGCGTAGTAGCGCCCCTCGAGATCGACCTCGAACAGCAGGTCCGGAATGGCATCCAGGGTGGCCGCGAGCTGTTCGCGCGTCGCCTGCATGGCCGCCGCGTCCTGCCTGCGCCGGGTCACATCCTGGGTGGTGCCCACCGCGCGCACGACCTGCCCGGCGGCATCAAGCAACAGCTCGGCCCGCTGGCGCACCCAGCGCACGCCGTGGGCAGCGACGATGCGATGCTCGTCGTCGAACGGCGCGCCGCCGGCCAGGGCCGCGTCCCATGCGGCTTTCACCGCGGCGCGGTCCGCGTCATGCACACGGGCCAGATAGGCCTCATGGTTGCCCTCGGTGCCCGGCGGGAGCCCGAAAATCCGGCAGGTCTCCGCCGAAAGCTGCATGCGGTCGGCCTGCAGGTCGTAGGTCCAACTGCCGACGCTGGCCACCGCCTGGGCGCGATTCAGGTCGGCTTCGCGGGCCTCGAGTTCGGCGCTGCGCTCCGCCAGGGCGCGCCCCAGGTTGCGCACGTCGGCCAGGCGGGCCGCATACGAGCCGATCACGCTTGCCACCAGAAAGGCGGTGAACAGGTACACCACCGCGTAGGTGAGCCAGCGCAACAGGGCGACGTCGGGCGGTGGCGTGGGCAGCCAGCCGAGCGCCTGCGCGCCCACCAGCGCCAGGCCGTACGCGCCGCTCAGGATCGCGACCTGCATCCCGGCGCGCGCGCCCAGCAGCCAGCCCACCAGCAGGATGGTGAGCGGGAACATCGACATGCCGACGCTGTTGATGCCGCCCATCACCGGCGCCGCGCACACCAGGCTGACCCAGACGCCGGCGCACAGCGTGAGCAGGCCCTGGGTGATGCGATCGCGGCGCAGGAATACCCATCCAAGCACGCCCAGCAGGGCCAGCGGCGACACCAGCAGGGCGTGCAGGGTCAAGCCCTGCCCGTAGACGAACAGGAGGATCTCGAACAGGGTCGTGCCGACGATCAGGAAGCCGATCGCCAACTTGAGGAACGCGCGCGTGGGCTCCCACGTGCCGGGCCGGTCGGCGAACTCGCCGGCCTGCACCGCGTCGGCTTCAGGAAACCTTCTCACGCACCCCCCATGGTGTGGCAGGCGTCTGGCTGCGCCCGTCGGAGGGATATTAAGCGCAATCGCGTTGTCCTTGCGGCCACCCGGGGGCGGCCCGCCGTCTTTTTCTTTCGCTGCCGCGAGCGACGCGGCCGTTCCCGCCGGGCGCGCGGGTTACTCGACCTTCACGTTGGCCTGCTTGACGATGCGCGTGTACTTGACCAGTTCCTGCTCGAGGAAGGCCGAGAATTCCTCGGGCGTGGAGCCGACCGCGTCGAACCCCTGCTCGCCGAGACGCTCGACGGCCAGTGGCGAACGCACCGCCCTGGCCACCTCGGCGGAGAGCCGCCGGCCCAGTTCCCTGGGCAGGGCCGCCGGGGCCCACAGGCCGTACCAGGACACCATGTCGAAGCCCGCCAGCCCGGATTCGGCCACCGTGGGCACATTGGGCATGAAGGCGATGCGCTTCGGGCTGGTGACGGCCAGCGCCTTGAGCTTGCCGCCCTTGACCTGCGGGTAGGACGACGGCAACGCATCGATGAGCGCGCTGGCATGCCCGCCCATCACGTCGGTCATCGCCGGAGCGGTGCCTTTGTAGATGACGATCTGCAGGCCCAGCCTGGCGCCCGCCTTGATGGCCTCCTGGGCGAGATGCCCGGCCGAGCCGGTGGGTGGCGCGGCAAAGGCGTATTTCTCCGGCGCGGCCTGCACCAGGGCGATGAACTCCTTCAGGTTGTTGGCTGGAAACGACGGATAGGTCGTCACCACCAGCGGCACCGAGCCGATGTTGGAGATCGGCGCGAAGTCGCGCATCATGTCGTAGGGCAGGTTCCTGAGCAGGATCGGATTGGTGACGAAGGTCGAGGCCTGCACCAGCAGGGTGTAGCCGTCAGCCGGCGCCTTGGCCACCGCGTCGCTGCCGATCACGCCGTTGGCGCCGGCGCGGTTGTCGACGATGAAGGGCTGGCCCATCTGCTCGGACAGGCGCTGCGCCACCACCCGCGCGACCGCGTCGACCGTGCCGCCGGCCGGGTA
>CANGUJ010000510.1 GCA_947456845.1 Burkholderiales bacterium
CTTGGCGACCAGTTCGCGCGAAATCACGCCACTGAAGTAGCTGGCCGTGACCTGATCCTGCAGGTCGGCCACCTGCGCCTTGTTCTTCAGGTGATCGAACAGCATCAGCGAGAGCGCGACATCACGCACTCGCTGGAAACCGAGGATGGAGACCGCCCGCGACACGGTGCTTACCGAACCGCCGAACTGCTGGTAGCAGGCGGAGTTGACCAAACGCAACAGCTTGTTGGTCAGGGACACGTCCTTGATGATGAGGTCGGCCAACGCCCCGGTCGATTCATTCTCCCGGGCGACCAGGTTGTTGACCGCCGTGATGGTCGACGACAACGCCGGAAAATCGCTCTTGTAGCGCATGCGCCGCAACAAGAACTCCAGCGCACCGCCGGCGCCTACGCCGTCACGGGCCGCTTCCGCCGTGATGGCCGGCTGCGGGCTGATGTATGCATCTAGCGCCTCCAGCATGGCCTGCGCGCTGGCGTAGCGATGCTGCGGATCCTTTTCCAGCGCGCGCATGACGATGGCCTCAAGGTCTTCGTCGACCGCCGGGTTGCGGGCCGAGGGGCGCGGATAGGCCTGCGCGATCATGGCGAGCACCGTCTTTTGCGGATCATCTTCCTTGACCGCAGGCGCGCCGGCGAGCATCTCATAGAGCAGCATGCCGGCGGCGAACACCTCGCAGCGCGGAGTGAAAGCCGCGCCGCCCAGGTATTCAGGCGCCATATAGCTGGGGGACCCGGACACCCCCTTCTGCCCGTTCTGGGCCACCGCCGTTTCCGACCGCAAACCAGCGCTGGCGAAATCCATGATTCGCGGCGTATCCAGGCCGGTGATCATCACGTTGGCGGGCTTGAGGTCGCGATGCACCACGCCGGCTTCGTGCGCGCAATCGATGGCCGACAGCAAGGCGCACATCAGCTTCACGGCTTCGGCCGGCGCCAGGGTGCCGCGTTCGTGCATCAGCTCGGCAAGTGTCTTGCCCTCGACGAATTCGTACGCAAGGTATGGATCGCCGCCCTCCTCCCCCGCGTCGAACAGCGTGACGATGTTGGGGTGGGCCAGCTGCGTGACCGCGCGCGCCTCGGCCAGGACCGCCTCGGTGAGGGACGTGCGCTCGGCCGCCTCCAGACGCAGGGTCTTGAGCGCGACGCGACGCTTGAACCGGGCATCCTGGGCCACGTAGACCGCGCCTCGGGCGGTTTGCGCCAGCGTTTTGACGATCTCGAAACGGCCTACGCGCTTGGCGTCCAACATGGCCGCCATAAATGCCCCCTGGATAAATGCAGCTACGATGATTGGGACAAAGTCTAAGAGCCACGCAGGCGCCGTCGATGCGGGAACAGCACTACCCGCGCCCCGCAATTCCGGGCTTTGGCGCGGAATTGCTCGAACTGTCTGCCGCCGCCCGGCAGGCGGGAGGCGCACCCTGCTTGGGGTAAAATCCAAGGGTTCCCGCGCACCCGCCGCCCGCCAACTCCGAATCGGCGCAAACCACCATGAACGCTCCCTTGCCCGCCTCCGTATTCGCCAACGTCGAACTCGCCCCCAAGGACCCGATCCTGGGCGTCACCGAAACCTATGTGGCCGACAAGAACCCCAACAAGGTGAACCTCGGCGTGGGCGTGTACTACGACGACAACGGCAAGGTGCCCCTGCTGGCCTGCGTGCGCGCCGCTGAGGAAAAGCTGCTGCAGATGGGCACCCCCAAGGCCTACCTGCCGATCGACGGTTTTGCCGCCTACGACGCGGCCGTGCAGGGCCTGCTGCTGGGCGCCGACAGCCCGGTCATCGCCGAGAAGCGCGCCGTGACGGTGCAGGCGCTGGGCGGCACCGGCGGACTGAAGCTTGGCGCCGATTTCCTGCGCAAGTTCGGCACCTCCAGTGAAGTGTGGATCAGCGACCCGAGCTGGGAGAACCACCGCGCGCTGTTCGAGTATGCCGGCTTCACCGTCAGGAACTACCCGTACTACGATGCCGCCACCCACGGCGTGGATTTCGCCGCCATGCAGCAGTGCCTGGACGGCCTGGCCGCCGGGACGATCGTCGTGCTGCACGCCTGCTGCCACAACCCCACCGGCGCGGACCTCTCGCCCGAGCAATGGACCCGTGTGCTCGAGATCGTCAAGGCGCGCGGCCTGGTGCCCTTTCTGGACATCGCCTACCAGGGCTTCGGCGACGGCATCGAGGCCGACGGCGCGGTGGTGCGCCAGTTCGCCGCGGCCAACATCCCGCTGTTCATTTCGAGCTCGTTCTCGAAATCGTTCTCGATGTACGGCGAGCGCATCGGCGGGCTGACCATCGTGGCCACCAGCGCCGAGGAAGCCGCGCGCGTGCTTTCCCAGTTGAAGCGCGTGATCCGCACCAACTACTCCAACCCGCCCATGCACGGCGGCCAGAGCGTGGCCATCGTGCTGACCACCCCGGAATTGCGCCAGCAGTGGGAAGACGAACTGGCCGCCATGCGGGTTCGCATCAAGGAAATGCGCCGCGCGCTGGTAGAAAAGCTCAAGGCCCGTGTGCCCTCGCGCAATTTCGACTTCGTGATCCAGCAGCGCGGCATGTTCTCCTACTCCGGCCTGACCCGCGAGCAGGTGCTGAAGCTGCGGTCTGACTACTCCATATACGCCATCGAGTCGGGCCGCATCTGCGTGGCGGCCTTGAACACCAAGAACATCGATTACGTGGCCGACTCCATCGCCAAGGTGATCGCCTGAGGCCTGCGCGCCGCACGCGTTGCCTCGCGGAGAGCGACGTCCCTACCGGGCCGGACTGGCAGGTTCTGTCGCGGGCGCTTCCATAGAGGGACCGGCTAAAGGCGAATATGGGCGCGAAAGCCGTGCAATCTGCGGCAGTGCGCCCGGCCGCCCACATTGACGCGGGCGACCGGTAGTGGATATAATTGCGGTCTATTCCCTGATAGCTCAGTCGGTAGAGCGACGGACTGTTAATCCGCAGGTCCCTGGTTCGAGCCCAGGTCGGGGAGCCACAAACCCTTGATTTGTCGGCGTTTTTCCGGACTCCGAGTAAGTCCGCCGGTCCTTTTTCCGGCTCTACTCAGGAGAACGTGAATGACACCGCAAA
>CANGUJ010000511.1 GCA_947456845.1 Burkholderiales bacterium
CGCTCGGCTCGAACGGCCTGGCCAACCCGCGCGACTTCATGGCACCGGTGGCAGCCTACGAAAACCACGACGGACCGGTCGAAGTGGTCAACCGCTTCCAGGGACACAACTGGACCACCACGCTGGGCCACTCGCCGCTCGACGTGGTGGCATGGCACGGCAACCTTACGCCCTGCAAGTACGACCTGGCGCGCTTCATGGTGATCGGCACGATCTCCTTCGACCACCCGGATCCTTCGATCTTCACGGTCCTGACCTCGCCCTCGGAGATTCCGGGCGTGGCCAACTGCGACTTCGTGATCTTCCCGCCGCGCTGGCTGGTAGGTGAAGACACCTTCCGCCCGCCCTGGTTCCACCGCAACGTGATGAGCGAGCTGATGGGCCTGATCAAGGGTGTCTACGATGCCAAGGCCGAGGGCTTCGTGCCCGGCGGCATCAGCCTGCACAACTGCATGCAGCCGCATGGGCCCGACGCCACCACCTTCGAGCGTGCCAGCGCCGCCGAACTCAAGCCCCACAAGGTGGAAAACACCATGGCCTTCATGTTCGAGAGCCGCCACGTATTCCGCCCGACCGGCCAGGCACTGGCCGCGCCGCAACGCCAGCCCGACTACGACAGCGTGTGGGACGGCTTTCGCAAGGGCTTCGCCGGCTGACAGGCGGCGGCATAATGGCACCTTTAACCGAAGCTGGAGACTGACCTTGATACGTTTCGCGACTGCCGCCCTGCTTGCCCTGCCGCTGGCCCTTCCGGTGTCGGCCCAGTCGGAGCCGGGCGCGACCACCACCGCCAGCGGCCTGATCTACCGTTCGCTCAAGGACGGCAGCGGCGCCAGCCCCAAGGCCACCGACACCGTCAAGGTGCACTACCAGGGCACCTTCCCGGACGGCCGCGAGTTCGACAGTTCTTACAAGCGCGGCGCGCCGCTGGAATTCCCCCTGAACGGCGTGATCAAGTGCTGGACCGAAGGCGTGCAGATGATGAAGGTGGGCGGCAAGGCCAAGCTGGTCTGCCCGCCGGGCATCGCATACGGCGCGCGCGGCGCCGGCAACGTGATCCCGCCCAACGCCACGCTGAATTTCGAAGTGGAACTCTTGGGCATCAGCGCACGCTGAACGCGCATCCGTCATGCGTGAACGCAACGCGCCCGACTGCATAGAATGATGCCCGGCCGCCTGCCCGGGAAGCGGCGCCGGCGCACACGCAAGACCGCGAGGGCGGGCACACGGCCCGACCGCATACCAGCGAGGACCCCATGACTTCCATCCCCCCGTCCGCCTCCGCCGGCGGCTACCTCGTCGGCGGCGTCCGCCTGCCGCGACCGTTCCGCATCCGCCGCCTCGGGCACTTCGGCGTCAATGTCGCCGATCCGGAAGTCACGCGCGGCTTCTATGAGCGCCTGATGGGATTCCGCATCTCCGACAAGCTCGACCTGACCGCGCGATTCAAGCCCGAGGACGTGCCCAGCATGGGGCCGATGGTGGGTTACTTCACCCGCCACGGCACCGACCACCATTCCTTCGTGTTCTTTCCCAGGAAAGCGCTGTCGGCCAACTACAAGCACGCCAGCGAATTCCCGGAGGTCACCACCAACCAGATCACCTGGCAAGTGGGCAGCCTGCGCGAGGTGGTCGAGGGCCTCGAGTACTTCAGGAAGCTGGGGCTGCGCATCCATCGCGCCGGCCGCGATTCGCCCGGCTCCAACTGGCACACCTATCCGTTCGACCCGGATGGCCATGTCAACGAGGTCTACTACGGCATCGAGCAGATCGGCTGGGACGGACTTTCCAAGCCGATGGCCATGCACGAGTTCCGCTATACCGAAGCCCCGGGCCTGCCGCACCGCTCGGAGTACGCCGAAGTCGTCGCCGGGCACGCGCGCGGCGTGGATCCGAATGCCGGCTGGCGGCAGGTCGAGCCGCTCGCGGAAACCTACGACGTGGGCGGCGTGCTGCTGGCGCGCCCCTTCAAGGTGGTACGGGTCGGACCGGTGCGCCTGTTCATCAAGGACCTCGACCGCGCGCTGGCGTTCTATCGCGACGTCCTGGGACTCTCCGTCACCGAGGAAATCACCTGGAACGGGCACCGCTGCGTGTTCCTGCGCGCCAACACCGAGCATCATTCGCTGGCGCTGTACCCCACCGCCCTGCGCGCGGAGCTGGGCCTCAATCCCGACACCACCCTGTTTTCCTTCGGCATGCAGGTGGCCGACTACGCGCAGCTCAAGGGCGCGCTGGGCTTCCTGGGCGAGCACGGCGTGGCCATCCGGAAGCTGCCACCGGAACTGTTCCCCGGCATCGACTACTCGGCCTTCGCCTGCGACCCGGACGGACATCTGGTGCAACTGTATTACGCCATGGAACAGGTGGGCTGGGACGGGCGCCCGCGCCCTGCCGGGCTGCGCCCGGTGATCGACAATGCCAACTGGCCGGACACGGTCGAGGCCTTGCCGGAAACCTTCATCGGTGAACCCTTCCTGGGCCCCTGGAACTAGACCGAACGCATCCATGCACGCACCCCGACGATTCGAGGACGCGGGGGCGAAACAAAGTACGGAGACCACCATGCAACGAAGAACCCTGCTGCGCGCAGCCGCCGCGCTTCCGTTCGCCATGGCCGCCGGGCGCGGGAACGCACAGGCCTACCCCAGCCGCCCCATCCGCATATTCCAGGGCTTCGGTCCGGGCGGCAACGCCGACACCATCGCACGCCTGATCGGCAACGAGATCGCCAAGACCCTCGGTCAGCCGGTCGTCGTCGAAACCCGGCCCGGCGCCGGCGGCAACCTCGCCGCCGAGACGGTCGCCAAGGCGCCGCCGGACGGCTATTCCCTGCTGCTGGTCACCGGCGGCCATACCGTGTCCGGCGCGATCTACAGGAACCTGCCCTACGATCCGGTCGACGGTTTCGAGATGATCTCGACGATCACCCAGTTTCCCTTCCTTTTCGTGGTGCGCGCGGATTCCCCGTACCAGACGCTGCGCGCCCTGCTCGACGCCGGGCGCGCCAAGCCCGACGCCATCGCCTACGCCAGCGCCGGCATCGGCTCCACCCAC
>CANGUJ010000512.1 GCA_947456845.1 Burkholderiales bacterium
ATGCAGTGCGGGTCGAGGGCACGCACGCAATCGACCAGGATCTGGTGCAGATCGGCGCGGTGGATGTGGTAGTAGGGCGCACCGTGCTGCTCGAGATGCTTGCCCGCGAACGAGATGGCGTGCATCAGTTCGCCCGTGTCGAAGCGGCGGAACTCGTAGGTCTGCGGCTTGACCGCGACCTTCTCCAGCGCGTCGCGCAGGCCGAGGTCGTAGAGCACCTTGGCCGAGTTGGCGCTTTGCTGTACGCCGGCACCGATCTCGCCCAGTTGCGCCGCCTGTTCGAAGACGCGCACCTTGAAGCCCTTCTTGAGCAGGCACGCGGCCGCCGCCAGGCCACCAAGCCCGGCCCCGGCAATCATCACATCGAGTTTTTTCATGCGCGCCCGCTTGCGAACAGTCGGTTACGCGACTAGCGCGCCAACCATCCGCCATCGATATTCATCGCCAGTCCGTTGGCATAGGAGGCCGCGCCTGAGGAGAGCCAGACGACCGCCTGCGCAATCTCGTCCGGCGCGCCAAATCGTCCCATCGGGATGAACGCCGAGCGACTGCTTTCGTAAGCCGGGTCGGTGCGCGACATTTCCTCGACCATGGCGGTTCGAATGACTCCGGGACAAACTGCGTTGACTCGAATCCCGTCCTTTGCATACTGCAGGGCGGCCGACTGAGTGAGGCCGATCACACCATGTTTGCTCGCGCAATAGATAGCGGCACCGGGAGAACCACGCAAACCGACCGCGGAAGCGGTATTGACGATGCTACCCGCGCCCTGCAGCAGCATCTGCCTGATCTCGTGCTTCATGCAGATCCAGACACCCTTGAGGTTGACTCCCATCACCCGATCCCAATCCTCGACCGTCGCATCCGCAAGCCGGGTGCCAAATGCCTCGATCACTCCCGCGTTGTTGAACGCGCAGTCGAGCCGGCCGTGCCGTCGGGCGATCGTTGCAACCATCTCGGCTACTTGACGTTCGTTGCCGACGTCCACCTCAAGCGCAAACGCTTCGCCCTTCGCTTGAATGATTTCCAAAACTGTCAGCTCGGCAGCGGCGGCGTTCAGGTCGGCCACGACGACAATCGCGCCTGCCTTTCCAAAGCGGATCGCTGCCGCGCGGCCGATTCCCGACCCGCCGCCTGTCACCAACGCCACCTTGCCGCCCAATTCGTCGCGCATCAATAGTGCCCCTGCTGGTGAGTAGCGACGTTGCCGGCGGGCAGGATTCCTGTCAGCGACCCGCGTCCGATCAGTGCCGCCGATCCGGTCACTGCGCAATCTCCGCGGGCGCCGAGTAGACGATTGGCGCGATCACGCTGTGCGGCCGCGAGCACTCCGATGTGGGCAGATGAGGTTGCCCCTTTATGCGCCGCCAGACAAAGGGCCCGGAGTTCATGTCCGGTCGTGACGCTTCGGCAAGACCTTGATGTATTCATCGGGATCGAATCTTTCAGTTAGCTTGAAGTATTCAGTCGACGTGCCCGGAAAGTTGGTGGTTATCCGCCCGTTCCTGTCGGTGTAATAGTTTGTGCAATATCTTCGCGACATGAGCGAGCTTTCCAGCCTTTCCCCAATTGACGAACAGTAGGACTCCTTGACATCCCTCTTGACTTCCAAGGAGCACTGATTTTCGTGCGCATACAGTATGGCCTGCACTATGTAGCGAACTTGACACTCCAGGATATAGAGTTGACTGCCGGCGACATTGGTGTTCGGGCCATAAGTCATAAAGAGATCTGGGAATCCGGGAACCGCGATGCCGAGATACGCTTCTGCGCCGTCGCACCAGGCCTCGTGCAATGCCGTCCCGCCAGCACCAGTAATCGAAAGACCAGCCATGAAGTGAGATGGCTTGAAACCTGTTGCACAAACGATCACGTCGGCTTGGATCCGGCTATCGGCCGTCACGATGGTATCCCCATCGATTCCAGAGATTTCCGAATCGACCAGACGCACATTCTTCCGTTGAAGGCTGGGATACCAATCGTTTGAAAACAGCGTACGCTTGCATCCAAGTTCGAACTTAGGCGTCAAAATGGCCCGCAAAGCCGGATCGGTCACCTGAAACGCAAGGTAGTTCAGGAAGCCTTGTCGACCAAGACGGGAGGACGACAGGTCGTTTTTTTGCGCCGCCACAGCTTCGAACTTGTCAAAGATGGCCTGTCGCCGCCTGGGGAGGGGAACATCCTCGCAGCTAAAGTCGCCTTTTGGCATGACATAGTGGGCCGTTCGCTGGAACACGGTCAACGTGCGGGCAACTTCTGCCAAACGGGGAACGATTTGCACTGCGCTAGCCCCGCTTCCGATTACCGCGACATCTTTGCCATCTAAGCTATAGCTGCTGTCCCAGCGGGCGGAATGAAAAATCGCGCCAGGAAAACTGTCTAGCCCAGCAATTTGCGGTATTTGCGGATCGTTGAAGATTCCTATTGCGGGAACAACGGTGTCGGCATAGAACTTCTCACCGGCTGAAGTCGTAACTATCCAATATCCATCCGATTCGCTGTATGCCAGGCTTCTCACGGTTCGCCCAAATAGGATGTATTGGTCCACTCCGTACTTTCGCGCAACCTCTTCGATGTACTCGAGAATTTCGTTTTGGGATGGATAGGAGGATGACCAAGAATGTCCGGCTTCGAATGAATACGAATACAAAGCTGCCGGTACGTCGCAAGCCGCCCCTGGATAAGTGTTGTCTCTCCAGACACCCCCTACACCCTTGGCTCTCTCCAAGATGACAAAATTCGAGATGCCCGCTTTCAAGAGATGGTGTCCCATTGCCACGCCGCAGAATCCGGCACCGACCACCAAAACATTCAACTTTGTCACAGTCATCAATCGAAATTCGCGAATTTAGAAGGACGGACCGCAAGAATCGATGAAAGGCATGACCGCGCCCGCCTCGCAGAAGGGCGGCACAAAGATGCAAGCAACGTGCTCCGCTTCTGCGCCGCGTTGACTTCCTGAGTCATGATGTTCGGTGGTTCTCACATTAGGGTTTTACAAAAAGCGTCCTCAAGTGCTTACTCGGCTCGAATGCCGATTTCCTTTGCAAACGCG
>CANGUJ010000513.1 GCA_947456845.1 Burkholderiales bacterium
CACGCAATGCCCCAGGCTACCTACTTGCCGGACAGCCGGCCGCAGGCGGCCTGACCCCGCCGCACTCAAGCGATGAGCGTTGCGCTCAACGTCCCTCGGTCACGCATGCGCCCGAAGATAACGGTTGACGCGACGAAATTATCTGTATACCTTTCTTGACACTTTATTGTGTTTGATCACAATTACACTGCCGGGATACGGCAACCTAGCGGAGAAGCCCCATGAGCGAGCCCATGAACACCATTCGTCGCAGCCTGGCGCAGTCCATCGAAAGATCACTCGCGCACTCGCTTTCGCTGGCCAGCGGACACGGCGGCCCGCCCGGGTTGCTCGCGGCCATGCGCTACGCGGTGTTTCCCGGCGGCGCGCGCCTGCGCCCGCGCCTGGCATTGACGGTCGCCTGCGCCTGCGGCGACGACAACCGCGCGCTGGCCGATGCGGCCGCATCGGCCATCGAGCTCCTGCATTGCGCGTCGCTGGTCCACGACGACCTGCCCTGCTTCGACAACGCGCCCACGCGGCGCGGCAAGCCTTCGGTCCATGCGGCCTTCGGCGAGCGCCTCGCGGTGCTCACCGGTGATGCCCTGATCGTTCTCGCGTTCCAGGCGCTCGCGCAGGCCGGCGCCCTTTCGCCGCATCGGCTGGCCGCACTGGTCACCATCGTGGCGCGCGCGGTGGGCGCCCCTACCGGCATCGCCGCGGGGCAGGCCTGGGAATGCGAGCCCAGCGTGCAGCTGCGCGAATACCAGCGCCAAAAGACCGGCGCCCTGTTCGCGGCCGCCACCATGGCCGGCGCGGCCGCAGCCGGCGCGGCGCCGGATGGCTGGCGCATCCTTGGCGACCGGCTCGGCGAGGCCTATCAGGTGGCCGATGACATTCGCGACCTCATCGCCAATCCCGACGAGCTGGGCAAGCCGGTGGGGCGCGATGCGGCGCTTGGCCGCCCCAACGCCGCCGAGCAACTCGGGCTCGACGGCGCGCGCCGGCGGCTCGAGCTGCTGCTTTCGGAGGCCATCGACTCGATTCCTTCCGACTGCCCCGGCGCCGCCGGCCTGCGCGACCTGATCCTCGCCGAAGCCAAGCAGAGCTACATCCCCAAGGAACTCGCACCGGCGGCCGCCTGAGTAAAGCGATCGGGTCCCCATGAACACGCAGGCTGCAGCGCACGCCCCATCCTCAGGCTGGCTCGAGAGGCTGTTCGCATGGCGCGACCGCCTTATCGCCAGCGACGCATTCCGCCGCCGCGCGGCGGCCTTCCCGCTCACGCGCCCGCTGGCGCGCAAGGCGGCGCGCGACTTGTTCGACCTGTGCGCGGGTTTCGTCTACTCGCAGATCCTGCTCGCCTGCGTGCGCCTGGATGTGTTCCGCCTCCTGGCCGACGGCCCGCTTGCGCTGGCCACGCTGGCCCAGCGCACCGGACTCGATGACGATGCCGCCGAGCGCCTGGCGCGCGCCGGTGTCGCGCTGGGTTTGCTCGCCTGGCGAGGCGAGCAGCGCGTCGGCCTCGGCCAACTCGGCGCCGCCATGGTCGGCAACGAGGCGCTCAAGGCCATGGTGGAACATCACGCACTGCTGTATGCCGACCTGGAGGACCCGGTGGCCCTACTGCGCGGGCAGGCTGGCGCCACCCGCCTGTCCAGCTACTGGCCTTATGCCGCCGACCGCGCCCGCGCGGGCGTCGCAGCCGGCCACGCGCTCGAGTACAGCAAGCTGATGTCCGCATCGCAGCCGTTGATTGCCGAAGAACTGCTCGACGCCTATCCGCTCAAGCGCCACGCCCGCCTGCTCGATATCGGCGGCGGTGAAGGTCGCTTCGCCATCGCCGCGGCGCGCCGCCACCCGCACCTTCAGGTATCGGTCTTCGACCTGCCGGCGGTGGCCGAGCGCGCGCGCGCGCAATTTGCGGCCCAGGGCATCGCCGACCGCGCCAGCGCGCACGGCGGTAATTTCTTCACCGACCCCCTGCCAGGCGGCGCGGACGTGGTCTCGCTCATTCGCGTCATGTTCGACCATGACGACGCCTCGGTGCTGGCGATCCTCGCCAACGTGCGTGCGCTCCTGCCCGCAACCGGCACCCTCGTCATCGCCGAGCCGATGGCCGCCACACGCGGTGCCTTGCCGATGGGTGACGCCTACTTCGGCTTCTACCTGCTCGCCATGGGGCGCGGCCGGTCGCGTACCGCCGAAGAACTGCGCGCCCTTCTGCAGCGCGCCGGCTTCTCGCGAGTGCAGCAGGTCTCCACCCGCATGCCCCTGCAGACCGGAATATTGATTGCGAACCCTTGATAAAAGACGCCAACTGGCGTACAAACAACGTTACATGTGTAACTGTAATGCCGTATTTACACTCCGAGAAGGCTCGGTGAGCTTTTTGTCCAAGACAAATCACGGACAGGATGCCGCTGGCGGGACCGCAGGGTATGGGCAAAGAGAACGTCGTAGTTTGTCGTGGTGCGACGATCCCCGCCGCGCGGGAAGTGCGCGGTAACGGCCGCAAGGCCAAAACTGGAGGCCCATATATGGCTGAAAGACAACTTCATGGGGGCTCGAACTCCGGCCTCACAGAAGCGGAAGCACAGGAGTTCCACAGGCACTACTCGGCGAGCATGCTTGCCTTCGTGGGGGTCGCGGTCTTTGCGCACATTCTGGTGTGGGCATGGCGTCCGTGGCTGAGCTGACGGGCACTGCGAGACGATCGTAGTACGTAGTGGCGTAGATGGGCGTCCGCGGCGCGCAAGCAAAGACGGACGGCAATATTCCGAGAACGGGAGATGGTCATGTCTGACAGGCATTTATCGGGTGGTTCGCAAACGGCGGGGCATCAACGCGAAGGGCTGCTGGCCGGGGTCGTATTCGGCTTGATGTTTCTCGTGCTGTTTCTGATCGTCGTGTCCGCCAGTGCCCTGGGACTGAATTGGCGATCGTGGTTCCCCGGAACGGAACATTTCACGTCGCTCTTTGATGGCGTGAGGAAGGCGGCGAATTCCGTCATCCCCCTCATGTTCATGTGACAGGAGAAAACATATGTGGCGTATTTGGCTTTTGATTGA
>CANGUJ010000514.1 GCA_947456845.1 Burkholderiales bacterium
CAGCCACTGCATTTCCACATAGTCCTTGGCATGGCCCCAGTCGCGCAGCGCGTCCAGGTTGCCCAGGTACAGGCAGTCCTGCAGGCCCAGCTTGATGCGCGCGAGCGCGCGGGTGATCTTGCGGGTGACGAAGGTTTCGCCGCGCAGCGGGCTTTCGTGGTTGAACAGGATGCCGTTGCAGGCGTACATGCCGTAGGCCTCGCGGTAGTTGACGGTGATCCAGTAGGCGTACAGCTTGGCCACCGCGTAGGGGCTGCGCGGGTAGAAGGGCGTGGTTTCCTTTTGCGGCACCTCCTGCACCAGGCCGTACAGCTCGGAGGTGCTGGCCTGGTAGAAGCGGGTCTTCTTCTCCAGGCCGAGGATGCGGATGGCCTCCAGGATGCGCAGCGTGCCGATGCCGTCCGCGTTGGCGGTGTATTCGGGCGTCTCGAAACTCACGGCCACATGGCTCATGGCGGCCAGGTTGTAGATCTCGTCCGGCCGCACCTGCTGGATGATGCGGATGAGGTTGGTGCTGTCGGTCAGGTCGCCGTAATGCAGCACGAAATTGCGGTGGCTGACATGCGGGTCCTGGTACAGGTGGTCCACCCGGTCGGTATTGAAGAGCGAGGCGCGGCGCTTGATGCCGTGGACGATGTAGCCCTTGGCGAGCAGCAGTTCGGCCAGGTAGGCGCCGTCCTGCCCGGTAATGCCGGTGATGAGGGCGACCTTGCCAGCGGACGTCGGCGACATTCAAGACCTTTCGGGATTGCGGGAAAGCGCAAGTTTATCCGAGGCCGCCCCAAGACCACGCGGGCATGACCCGGCCATTTCGGGCCTTGCTCGGGCGAAGCGCGCAGGGCCCGCGCCCCGGGTTGCAAAAAATTTGCCCGCTGGCGCACCTTGAGCATATGCTTATGGCATAATCGCATAATCAGCAGCCGATACTGGCGCGTCAGGCAGCCTCAGACACCCACCATGTCCCTGCGCATCGTTACGCTCGTCATCGCCCTCGCCCTCATGGGCGGCATTTTCATCGTCGATTACGCCATCGGGCGCCAGGTGGACCTGTGGCTCCTGTACCTCATACCCATCGGCCTGGCCAGCTTCGTACTCGGCGCGCGCTACGGCTACGCCCTGACCCTGGCGACCGCCCTGCTGCTGCTGGCCACCAGCTTCCTGCACCAGCACGCCTTTCCGTCCTTGAGCACCTTCCTGGCCGAGCGCGGCACCGAGGCCACGGTGTACGTGGTGAGCGTGTACATCATCGGCCTGGTGCGGCTGGCGGTGCGCGGCACCCACGGCGGGAGCCCGATGGATACGCCCACGCGCATGCATTGAGCGGCGCCCGGTCGCGATTGGGCGCGCTGCGACGCCCCACCAAGACAGGCACGCATGAGCCCCGTGCCGCTGATGCGCGGCTGGTCGGAAAAACCCGGACGCCAAGGTCATTGGCCAAATAAAAAACCACACGCGACTGGTAAACCAGTCGCCTCAATCCTGGCGCAAGCTCGCTCGCATCGCGGCCGAGCATGGGGTTCTCCGCTAGCGAGCCAAGCCGCTCATGCAAGCCGTTGAGGTACGTCCGCGCCTGTTGCAGTCCGAAATTGTCGATCGAGAATTCGTAGATTCCCTCAAGATCGCCCGCTGCTTTTGAGGAAAGGCTATAGGCGGCCATTCGCTGCCAACCGGCGCTCGACATCCTGCATGATTTGCACAACCGACCGATCGCTGTCGCCGCTCTGCAACCCTTCCTGAACGGCGTGCTTCAAGGCCAGGATCCGGGCGTTTTGCTCCTGATCGCGGCGAATAAGGTCGCGGAAATATTCGCTGTCATTGGTGTAATCGCCGCTGGCGACGCGCCCCTTCACCCACAAGTCCTGCTGGTCCGAAAGGGTGATGGTTTTACGGGTGACGGCCATTGCACAGCTCCAACGCAGTTAATCATGTTATCCGTGCGTTTTCGCATACTTTCCGCACGCCTATTGCCTGAAGAAAGTTCCACACATTCCCGCGACAGACGCCCACGCTTGACCTGCCAACCTACCGCCTCTCAAACAGCAACTGCCGCGCCGATGACAAACAACGTGCTGGTCATGAGAATAGCGCTTCCACAGCCGCCCCGGCTCGCTGCCCGGGCGATGCTGCCACTCGAGCCCCAGCGCTTGCAGCCAGGCTGGCGCACGCCGCATTTTGCCCCGTTACATTGACACCTATCGTCGGTGTTGGCAAAATAACCAACATGCAGGCGGTATCGATCCTGAACAGAAGGGTAGCGGACGCCAATGGTGGCTTCGCGGAGTATGTTGTATGGCTGCTTCCCGAGCCGCTTCCCCCATCGAGGCATCCATACGAATATCGGCTTGCCTATGTGGTCAATCGCGAATGCGTCGTCAGATATGACAACGAGCGCGGCAAGGGTGACCATCGGCACTTCGGTGGTCGGGAACGGACATACGCCTTCACGAGCCCGCGGAAACTGGTCGCGGATTTCGAGGCGGACATCGCGAGGTGGAATAGTGAAAACAGTCATACTTGACGTAGCCACCCGCGAAGAAGCCGGTGAAGACTTCATCCGTGCCTGGGAAACCGGCCAGTCCCGGAAACATGCCCGCATCAGTTTCGAGACTCCTGAACTGCTGTGGAAGGTACTCACGGCCAGGCGCTGGGAACTCCTGAAATCACTTTGCGGGGTGGGCCCGGTCTCGATCCGCGAGGCGGCACGGCGCGTGGGCCGGGACGTGAAAACCGTTCACGGTGATGTCACGGCGCTCCTCGATGCCGGTGTGCTTGAGAGAACCCCCACCGGCGCGATCGAGTTTCCCTATGAGGCGGTCAAAGTCGAATTCCTGCTGCAGGCCGCATGAAGATGCGCCCGAAAAGCTACCGCTTCTCAAACAGCAACTGCCGCGCCGATGACGAACAGCGTATTGGTCACGAGAATAGCGCTTCCACTAGCGCTTAGGCTCGCTGGCTACGCGATGCAGCCACTCGAGCCCGGCGACCTGCAGCCAGGCCGGCACGCGCGGCTTGGTGCCGGAAATGAAGTCGAACGCCGCCCCCACACCC
>CANGUJ010000515.1 GCA_947456845.1 Burkholderiales bacterium
GCGAGGCGGCGCGCGCCGCGGGCAAGGACGGCGCAGACGCGGGCGGCGCGGCGCCGATCAGCCGGCATGCCATGTACACCCTGCTGCTGGCCCTGGTGCCGGTACTGGCCCCCCATGCAGAGCGCCTGCCGGGCTGGTGTTCCGCCTTCGCCGGCGCGATGTTCGCCTGGCGCGCGTGGCTGACGTGGCGCGCGGCGCGCGGACCGGTGCGGCCGCCCGGTCGCTGGCTGCTGATACTGCTCACGTTCGCGGCGCTGGCTGCCACCGTCTACACGCACCGCACGCTTTTCGGCCGCGATGCCGGCGTCACCTTCGTGACGGTCCTGCTGTCGCTCAAGCTGCTCGAGTCGCGCACCCGCCGCGATGCGGTCGTGGCGATCTTCCTGTCTTACTTTCTGATCCTGACCAATTTCTTCTATTCGCAGTCCATCGGCACCGGCGCGGTCATGCTGGCCGCGCTGGTGCTCATCACCTCGGCCCTGATCGCCGCAAGCCGGGACGCGGCGCCCATGCCCCTGATGCGGCAGCACAGGCTCGCGGCGATCATCCTCGCGCAAGCGTTTCCGATGATGCTGCTCCTGTTCCTGCTGTTTCCGCGGGTGCAGGGCCCGTTGTGGGGCTTGCCGGCGGATGCCCAGGCCGGCGTGTCCGGCCTGTCCGACAGCATGGCGCCGGGAAACATCACCCGGTTGTCGCTCTCCGACGGCATCGCGTTTCGCGTCAGCTTCAGCGGACCGCCGCCGCGCGGCGCGGATTTGTACTGGCGCGGCCCGGTGCTGTCCGAATTCGACGGGCGCACCTGGAGGGCGATCATTGCCAACCCGATGCGGCCGGCGCGCTTCGAGGCGGCCGGGCCCGCGGTCGATTACCAGGTGACGCTCGAGCCGTCGAACCGCAATTGGCTGTTCGCGCTCGAGATGCCGACCCGGCTGCCGGACTTTGCGAAACTGACCGCCGACCTGCAGCCGGTGGCCGACAGGCCGGTGACCGCGCGCCTGCGCTACGGCGCGCGCTCGTATCCGGGCTATCGTTCCGTGCCCGCCGAGGAAGCCGCCGATCTCGAACCTTATCTGGCGCTGCCGGTGCGCAGCAACCCGCGCACCCGGGCAATGATGGCCGGCTGGTATTTCGAAAACCCCGACCCGCGCGCCCTGGTGGCCCGCGCGCTGCAATACTTCCGCGCCGAGGCCTTCTTCTACACCCTCGAGCCGCCGCTGCTGGACAACAACGCCGTCGATGAATTCCTGTTCGGCGCGCGCCGCGGTTTCTGTGAACACTACGCCTCGGCTTTTGTGGTGATGATGCGCATCGCGCGGGTGCCGGCCCGGGTGGTCACGGGTTACCAGGGCGGGGAGATCAACCCGGTCGACGGCGTATTCACGGTCAGGCATTCCGACGCCCATGCCTGGGCGGAGGTTTGGCTGCCAGGCAGCGGCTGGACGCGCGTCGATCCGACCTCGGCGGTGTCGCCGGCGCGGGTCGAACGCGGGCTGCAAGGGGCGCTGCCGGAGCGCTTCGCGCCGCCGCTGATCGCGCGCTTTGCGGGCGGCTGGGGGGGGCAGTGGCTCGTGCGCGCTCGGCTCGGTTGGGAAGCCCTCGGCAATAAATGGAACCAGCTGGTGCTCAACTACACGCCGGACCGGCAGCGCGAAACCCTGGAACGCGCCGGCATGAAGACGCCGACGTGGCAGCAGATGGTCATGACCCTTTCACTGGGAATAGGCACCCTGCTGCTCGGCGCGACGCTCTGGATGCTGCGCGTCGCCCGCGAGCGCGACCCGGTCAAGCGCGAGTGGGACAGGCTGTGCGCGCGCCTGGCAAGGCGCGGGCTCGGGCGCGCCGCACATGAGGGCCCGCTGGATTTCGCCGCCCGTGCAGGCGCGGAAATGACCCGCCGCGCGCTGCCTGCGGAAGCCGCGCAGAACCTGCGCCGGGTCGCTGAAGACTATGCCGCCCTGCGCTACGGCCCCAAAACCGATAAAGTCGCGCTTGCGCGCTTCCTGCGCCTTGCCCGCCGCTTATAGAACCTTGAACCACTTTCCTCGCGGCGCTGCCGCACCGGCGGCCCTGCGCATCTCTGGGCGCTCTGGCAGCCCCGGCGTCTCTGGCATCTCTGGCGTCTCTGGCATCTTCGGCGCCTTAGGCGTCGCAGGCCTCATTGGCGCCGTCAGCCTCGCCCTCGCCATGCCGGCGGCCGCCGAATCGAAGCCGAAGCGGCGCGCGCACGTGCCGCCATCGCAGGCCGCGGCGCCGGCCAAGAAAGTCGACTTCAGCCTGCGTGGCGATGTCAGGGCGTTCGTCGCGGATATGGTCGCACGGCACGGCTTCGTCGAATCCGAGCTCGCGTTCATGTTCTCCCGGGTGCGGCACTTGCCGGCGGTCATCGACCTGATCACGCCCCCGGTGAGCCCGCGCGCGCGGTCCTGGGAGGCCTACCGGGCCCGCTTCATCGAGCCGATACGCATCGCCGGCGGCGTCGAGACATGGCGGCGCCATGAAGCCGACCTCAAGCGGGCCGAGGCGCAGTTCGGGGTGCCCGCGGAGATCATCGTGGCCATCATCGGGGTGGAAACGGTGTACGGACGCAATAGCGGCAACTGGCGCGTGGTCGACGCGCTCGCGACCCTGGCCTTCGACTACCCCAAGCGGGCCGACTTTTTCCGGTCGGAGCTCGAGAACTATCTGCTGTTCGTGCGCGAGCACGATATCGATGTATTCAGCGTGCGCGGCTCCTATGCCGGCGCGATCGGCATCCCGCAATTCATGCCCTCCTCGTGGCGCAGGTGGGCGGTCGACTTCGACGGTGACAACCGCGTCGACTTGCGCGGCAGCTTCGCCGACTCCATCGGCAGCGTCGCGAGCTTCCTCAAGGGCCATGGCTGGGTCGCCGGAGCGCCGGTGGCGTTTCCGGCGAGCGTCGAGGGGGAAGCCTTCCGCGAACTTGCCGCGCGCGATATCCTGCCCTCGGCGGCAGCAGCCGAGTTGCCGCGCTTCGGCGTGACCTCGCCCGCCCTGGCGCGGAGCGGCGTGCCCGGCAGCACGCA
>CANGUJ010000516.1 GCA_947456845.1 Burkholderiales bacterium
AATCCTCTTCTCGCATTTATGACCCGCATGCACACCTGAAAAATAATGAATAAAATCAATTGGTTATTGATCTCCCTCGCGCTGTGGCCAGCCCTTGCCGCGGCGCAGTCGAATTACCCCGCACGCAGCGTGCGCGTGATCGTCCCCTCGGCGCCGGGCGGTGGTACCGACATTTCCGCGCGCATCCTCGCGCCGCAACTGTCGCAGCTGCTGGGCCAGCAGTTCGTGGTCGAGAACCGCGCCGGCGCGGCGGGCAATCTCGGCACGGACGCTGTTGCCAAGGCGGCACCCGATGGCTACACCCTCGGCCTGTCAACCTCCGGGCCGCTGGCCAACAACAAGCTGCTCTACAAGGCCATGCCCTATGACCCGGAAAAAGCGTTCGCGCCCATCATCCTGGTCGGCGAGATTCCGCTGGTGATCGTGTCCAATCCGGCGGTGCCGGCGAAGAATCTCAGGGAGTTCGTCGACCTCGCCCGCGCCAATCCCGGCAAGAACAGTGTCGGCCATCCCGGCAACGGCACCATCGGGCACCTTGCGCTGGAACTGATGAAGACCAACACGAAGGCTGATCTTCTGGCGGTGCCCTACAAGGGTGACACGCCGGCCATGACCGACCTGCTCGGCGGATCCATCCAGGCCATCTCTGCGCCGGTGTCGGCCTTCATTCCCAATATCCAGGCCGGCAAGCTGAATGCACTGGCGGTCACCTCGAAGGTCCGTTTTCAGGGCCTGCCCAACGTACCCACGGCGCAGGAACTGGGCATCGATCTGGAGGCCTCGGTCTGGTTTGCCATGGTGGCGCCGGCCGGCACGCCCAGGGCGATCGTCGACAAGGTCAACCAGGAAGCTAACCGCATCATCGGTTCGCCTGAAGGGCGCGCCAAGCTGGCTCAGTTTGGCGCCATCCCGATCGCAGGTGCGCCCGAGCGCCTGGCCACGCAGATTGCCATCGATACCGCCAAGTGGAGGCGTGTCATCGAGGTTTCGAAGATCAGCCTGGACTGATATCGGCCGCGCCCCACAACCCGGAACTTCGCATGACCGAATTCGTCTCCATCGATGCCACCACACTGGCCACCACCGACGCCTATCGCCTGCTTATCGGCTGCGTCACGCCGCGCCCGATCGCGTGGATCACCACCGTCGACGCCCAGGGGGTGGTCAACGCGGCGCCGTTTTCCTCCTTCAACTACGTGGCGCACAGCCCGCCCATGCTGGCGGTGAACATCGGCTCGCGCGAAGGCAAGCTCAAGGACACGGCGCAGAACATCGTCGAGTCCGGCGAATTCACCGTCAATGCCGCTACCGAATCCAACATGGAGCTCATGCATCAGTGCAGCGCCGAATACCCGCCGGGAGTGAGCGAGGTGGAGGCGCTGGGCATCGAGCTGCTGCCGGGCACCAAGGTGCGCACGCCGCGCATCGCCTGTTCGCCCATCCAGATGGAATGCAGGCTCGAGCAGGTGATCAAGCTAGGCCGCGGGCTCAACACCTTGTACATCGGCGAGATCGTCGCTTTCCATCTTTCGACCGACATCTACGACGGTCGCAGTGTGGACAGCATCAAGATGCGCCCGGTCGCGCGCATGGGCGGGCCCTACTACGCCGCCCTGGGCGAGATATTCAACCGGCCGGCCCTGGCCAAACCACCGCAATAGGAGTCGCGCATGGACCTGCGAGCCACGCTCCGCGCCGGGGTGACCACCGGCACCTTTGTCAAGACCGCGCATCCGCAGGTGGTCGAAGTGCTCGGCACCACCGGCCTGGCCTTCGGCGTGGTCGATGCCGAGCACGCACCCTACGACCGCAATACGCTGGACCTGCTCATGCTTGCGGGCCGCGCTGCCGACCTGCCGCTGCTGGTGCGCATCCCCGACAAGGCCGGGCCCACCATCCTGCAGGTACTCGATCTCGGCGCCGCCGGCCTGGTGGTGCCGCATGTGAACAATGCGGACGAGGCGCGCGCCATCGTCTCGCGCGCCCGTTACCGCGGCGGCGAGCGCGGCTTTTCCGGCTCGCCGCGTTTCGCCGGCTACGGGTCCATGGGCATGAAGGCTGCGCTCGATGCCGGCGACAGGACGGTGATCATGTGCCAGATCGAAAGCGCCGATGGGCTGGCCAACGCGCGCGCCATCGCCGCAGTGCCGGGCGTCGACGCGCTCTTCATCGGCCGCGCCGACCTGGCCCTGGCAATGGGCCACGAGGACATCCGGGTCGATGCCGTGACGCAGGCCGCGCAGGCCATCATCGACGCCGCGCGCGAGGCCGGCAAGATCGCGGCGATGTTCGTGCCCAACACGGCCGAGCGCGATCAGTTCGCCGCCGCCGGTGCCACCTGCTTCGTGGTCGGATCCGACCAGTCGCTGATGCGCCAGGGCGCCATCGCCCTGGCCGCGAAAAAGTCCGTCTGAACCCGCGGCAGACCTGCCCCGCCCCCAGAGAGAAAGCCATGACCTTCGACGCCACCTACGCGCGCCACTACGACACCCCGCCGCATCTGTCTGAAGCGCAGGGCACCTGGCTCACGCGCGCCGCCAACTTCGTCATCGCGGTGAGCAAGGTCGCCACGGGCGACGTGCTGTCGCGCGAGGCCAACCCTGACGAGTCCATCGTGTTCCTGCCCGACACCGGCGCGGTCGTTGAAGCCGGGGCCGAGCGCATCGAGGCGGGTGGGGAAACCGTCACAATCGTGCCGCCCGGCGCCTCCAAAGTGACAGCGCGCGGCGCGGGCCATGTGGTGCGGGTGTTCTCCACCCGCGCGCAGGACCTGGCGGCCTGCGCCGGCAACGCGGCGCAGTACGCGGCGGGTGCCCCGGGCGTTGCGCCGCTCGTGCCCTGGCCCGACCCGCCGGCCGGCTTCAAGTTGCGCCACTACCGCGTAGCCGATTTCGACAAGCCCGATTCGCAGATGCGCATATTCCGCTCCACCAACCTGATGATCAACGTGCTCAAGAAGCGCCCGGTGTCGCGTGATGTCACCAAGCTTTCGCCGCACTCGCACACCGATTTCGAGCAGGGATCGCTGGCCATCCAGGGCACT
>CANGUJ010000517.1 GCA_947456845.1 Burkholderiales bacterium
AAATGCGGCGACATGATCTGCACGCCGTACTCGTTGAAGACGTCCTGGATGTTGGCGTTCAGGCCCGACATGATCTGCAGGCGCTCCAGGGGGCGGTCGATGTTGACCAGCAGTTCGTATTCGACGTAGAAGTCGGCCAGCGCCGCCTGCAGCACCCGCGGCGCCGGCTGCGCGCGCACGCCGGGCGTGCGGCGGGCGGCCTCCTCGAGCATGGCATGCACCTGCCGCCATGGTGCATCGTAGCCGATGGTGACCTTGGCCGCGACCAGGGTGCCCTCCACCCCGGACTGGCGCGAGAAGTTGCGGATCGGATTGCCGACGACCACCGCATTGGGCACGGTGGCCTCCTGATTGCGCATGGTCACGATGCGCGTGGCGAGCGCACCGACTTCCGTGACCACGCCCTCGATCTCGCTGCCGGGCGCGCCGACGACCACATGGTCCCCGCGCTTGAGCGCGCGCGAGTACACCAGGGTCAGACCGCTCATGATCTGGTTCGAAATGCCCGAGGAACCCAGGGTGACCATGGCGCCGACGAGCACCGAAATGCCCTGGAACACGCCCGAGCCGGACCCCGGGATATAGGGGTAGGCGGCGACGATGGCCAGCAACCAGATGCCGAACACCACGATGCGCCGCGTGGCGCCGGCGGTTTCGCGATGCATGCCGGGAATGGCGAGTCCGCCGTTTTGCACCGCGCGAAACGCGCTACGCGCGGCGCGGCTCAGGCCTTCGGCAAACAGCATGATCAGGGCCACCGCGATCAGGCCGGGGATCGCCCCCGCGATGCCCGCGCCCAGATTGGCGAGGGTTTGCCAGACCAGTTCGCCCAGGCGCAGCGAGATCGGCATGGTGGCCGGGAACTCGTGCAGCACGTAGGCCAGCCACGCGTAGACCAGCGCGAACCCGATCGCCGCCCCGGCGATCTGCACGGCGCGCAGGACCAGCATCCTGCCATGGGCGGCCAGGCTGACCGGCGCCTGCGGCGCATCGGGCGCGTCCGGTATCTGCAGACGCTCCCGCATGAATCCGATGGCGCGCAGCAGCAACCACAAGGCGAGCCCGGCGACCAGGGTGGCGAGCGCGGCGTGCAGGATGCCGCGCATCATCACATCCGGCCGGCGCTGCGCGCGCGACGCCGATACCGCCGCCTTGAGGCGCTCGCGCGCCGCGCTCATGGTCTGTTGCAGGTTCAGCGAGTGCCCGGGCTCGAGATCCTCGGCCAGAAGGGTGAACAGCACGATGTCGGAGGCGCGCAGGGCGATGCCTGCCCGCGGGGCGCCGGACTCGGTGATGGTGATCGGGACTTCCTCGAACTCGAGCGGCAGGAAGCGCTCCTCGAGTTCGGCGATGCGGGCCTGCGCACGGGAGACGCGGCCGGGCGGGTCGGCGCCGTTGTAGGGCACGCGGAAGGTGACGATGGGCCGTTGTGCCCAGACCAGTTCGGCGTCCCGGCGTTCCGCGTTTTCAGCCGCCCGCGCGCCGCCCGCGAGCAGCGCTGCCGCCGCAAGCGCGACGAAAAACCGCAGGAATCTTGTCAAACACATGGCCCGGCCGGCGAAAATGCAGTTGGCCAAGTGTAATACGTCCCCCCGCGCCGGCGCAGGGGCGGCCCGGACTTCAGGCCGGGCGGGTGTTGTCGGCAGCGGTTTCGGCGTCGATGAAGGCGTCGAACTGGGCCAGTTCCTTCGACAGCCGGGCCCGCGAAGGCCGGTCGAGGGGATGGCACACGCGCGACTTCAGGTTCCACGCCTTGGCGCGCCTGAGGGCCTCGTTGACTGCTTCGGCATCGCCAAGCATCAGAAACGGATTGACCGGGGCGCGGTTTTCAGTGGGCTGCATGGTGAACCTCCTGTTTGATTGAAGACTTCCGATGGGTTCCAGTATGCGATCGACCGGCGGGCGACTTAAGTCGTCGTGTGCCGCTCCGCGGGGTAGGAACTCCTCTTACATTGATGTCGGCGCGGCGCTTGAGGGGGCGGCGTTTCGGCGCTAGTATTCGCCCCCATGATGAGCCTTGGCCGCCCTGAATCGCGTCACGGCGCGGCGCATCGGCCGGAGGAGAGGCGCCGGTGAGTTCCGCCGAAACCGCCGCCGCGCCCAACCATGCCGGCCTGATCCTCACCGGGGGCGGCGCCCGCGCGGCCTACCAGGTCGGCGTGCTCAAGCGGATCGCGGAACTGCTGCCCGACCCGCGGGTCAATCCGTTTCCCATCATCTGCGGCACCTCCGCCGGCGCCATCAATGCGGCATCTCTGGCCTGCTTCGCTCGCGACTTCGGCAAGTCGGTCGAGTACCTGCGCTCGGTCTGGGAGAATTTCCACGCCCACCAGGTCTACCGGTCCGACCCGCTCGGGATCGGCCGCACCGGCGCCCATTGGCTGGGCGCACTGATGGCGGGCTGGATCGTGCGGTCTTCGCCGCGCTCGCTGCTCGACAACGCGCCGTTGCGCGAACTGCTGGAGCGCAATCTCCCGTTCGGGGATATCGACGCGGCCATCGAATCCGGGGCGCTCAGGGCCCTGTGCATCACCGCCTCGGGCTATGCATCCGGGCAGAGCGTGAATTTCTTCCATGCGGGCACGTACGTCGAACCATGGGCGCGTCAGCAACGGGTCTCGGCGCGTGCGCGCATCACGGTCGATCACCTGCTGGCCTCGTCGGCGATTCCCTTCATCTTTCCGGCCGTCAAGATCCACCGCGAGTACTTCGGCGACGGGTCGATGCGGCAAATCGCGCCCATCAGCCCGGCCATCCATCTAGGCGCCTCGCGCATCCTGGTCATCGGCGCCGGGCGCATCCACGAGCCGACCGACCGCGTGCGCGGCGAGGCCTATCCGTCGCTGGCGCAGATTGCCGGTCATGCCCTGTCGTCGATCTTCCTGGACAGCCTCAATGTCGACATCGAGCGGGTCCAGCGCATCAATCGCACGCTGCTGCACATCCCCCGCGATGACGCCGCGCGCGCCCTGATCGATCTCGGCTACCGCGATACCGAAGCGCGGCGCGAGGAGGTTCTGCGTTTCCTCGCGGTCTAGGC
>CANGUJ010000518.1 GCA_947456845.1 Burkholderiales bacterium
CAGCGCGTGGCCGCGGTGGCCACCATGGCCGACGGCTCCCTGTACTCCGCCACGGCCGACATCGTCGTCACCGTGTCGGCCTGCATCGACGGGACCTGACATGAAGCAACCCCCACGCTCGCTGCGCTCGCTGCTCCCCGAAGGGGCATGTCAGTTCCTCGGGTCGGCCCTTCGGAACTGACATGGCCGACGCGCGCATCCAGGTGCCGGCGCAGGTGCGGCGTGGCGACACCTTCGAAGTCAAGATCCTGATCCGGCACGCGATGGAGACCGGCTATCGGCTGACCGACGACGGCAAGCCGATCGCGCGCAACGTCATCCGCCTGGTGACCTGCCGCTACAACGGCGCGGAGGTGTTCCGCGCCGAGCCCAGTTCCGGCATCGCCGCCAATCCCCTGTTCACCTTCTACGTCACCGCCCGCGAGTCCGGCGAGGTGGTGTTCGAGTGGGTCGACGACGCCGGCGCGCGTCAAAGCGAGCGCGCCGCCATCAACGTCGCGGGCTGATCGCCCGCGCGCCTCCCGCCGCCCCGGTTCCACACACGGAGAATCCCAACGCCATGAACGCCTATGTGCTGTATGTCGAAGTCGAGATCGCCCCCGGCAATGAAGCCGCCTGCCGGGAAGCCATGCTCAAGAATGCGCGGGCGGCGCGCGAGACGGAGCCCGGCTGCCTGCAGTTCGACGTCATCGAGGACGCGGACAACCCCTTGCGGGTGCGCTTCTACGAGGTCTACAAGGATGAAGCCGCCTTCATGGCCCACCAGCAGACTGCGCATTTCAAGGAATGGGTCGCCACCGGGGTGCCGCTGTTGAAGTCACGCCAGCGCCAGACCTTCCGCCGCATCGCGCCCTGAAGCCGGCCGGGGGCGCGATGCGCATCCTCGCGGCATTGCTGGCGCTCGTCGCCTGCGCGCCGTCGGTCGCCCAGGAGCGCAGCGCACCAATGGAGCGCAGCCTGCCGCAGGAGCGCAGCCTGCCGCTGGAGCGCCTGCGCTCGGGCAGCACCTACATGGGCGCGGACCTGCGGGCCATGCAGGGCGACGATTTTTCCAATCCCGCCACGCTGTGGGTCGAGAAGGGCGCGCGCCTGTGGGGCACGCGTGCCGGGACAGCCGACCGATCCTGCGCGGATTGCCACCGCGATGCGCGCGATTCCATGCGCGGCGTCGCCGCCCGCCACCCGGCCTACGACCGGGTCACCCGCCGCGTGCTCGATCTGGAGGGGCGCATCAACCAGTGCCGCGTCGAACGCCAGGGCGCGGCGGCCTTCGCGTTCGAGTCCGAGGAACTCATCAGCCTGACCGCCCATGTGGCCGCGCAGTCGCGCGGCATGCCGCTCAGGGTGGCTATCGACGGCCCCGCCGCGGCGCATTTCGAGCGCGGCCGCGCCTTGTACCAGCGGCGCATCGGCCAGATGAACCTGGCCTGCAAGCACTGTCACGACGACAACGCCGGCGCCCGCCTGCTGGCGGAGACCATCAGCCAGGGGCATCCGAATGCCTGGCCGGGCTACCGCCTCGAGTGGCAGTCGGCCGGTTCGCTGCAGCGCCGCCTGCGCGCCTGCTATTCGGGCGTGCGCGCCGAACTGCCGCCCTACAACTCGACCGACCTCATCGACCTGTCGCTGTATCTCGCCTGGCGCGCCGAGGGCCTGCCGATCGAAAGCCCCGGGGTGCGGCGCTAAGGCTGCCGGCATCGGCGCGCCGTACAATGCGGTGGTCTTGGCAGCGCAACTGGGAGCGGAAAGGGGGAGCGCATGGCGTCTTCCGGAGGGGTCACCACCGGCGCGGGTGAGCGGCTTGTCGCCACCTACCTGATCGAAACCCCGCTGGACCCCGCGGCGGTCGCCGATGTGGTGGCCGGCGAGCAGAGTAGCGGCACCTTCGTGCGGGTGGCGGGCGAGTCGGACGAACTGCGTGAACGCGCCCGCGCCCGCGTCGAGCGCATCGACGAACTCGAAGCGCCGGCCGCGCCTTCCCTGCCCAGCGCCTGGCTCGAGCGCAAGGGCGCCACCGGTCCCTGGCGCCGCGCGCGTGTGACCCTGTCGTTTCCGCTCGACAATTTCGGCGCCAACCTGCCGGCGCTGGCCGCCACCGTCGCGGGCAATCTGTTCGACCTGGGCGAGGCCACCGGCCTGCGCCTGGAGTCGCTCGCCTATCCCGCGGGCTACCGCGAACGCTTCGAGATGCCCGGCCACGGGGTGGCCGGAACACGCGCCCTGGTCGGGGTGGCCGGGCGCCCGGTGCTGGGCACCATCGTCAAGCCGAACGTGGGCCTGTCGGCGGAAGCCACGGCCGATCTGGCCGCCCGGCTATGCGAAGCCGGGCTGGATTTCATCAAGGACGACGAGGTCTGCGCCAATCCCGCGCATGCGCCCCTGGCCGAACGGGTGCGCGCAGTGATGAAGCGCATCCGCGCCTATCGCGACCGCACCGGGCGCAATGTGATGTACGCCTTCAACATCTCCGACGACATCGACACCATGCGCCGCAATGCCGACCTGATCGAGCGCGAGGGGGGATGCTGCGCCATGATGGCGATCAACTGGTGCGGCTTTTCGGCGGTGCAGGCCCTGCGCCGCAGCACCGGCCTGGCGTTGCACGGGCATCGCGCGGGCTATGGCGCGCTCTCGCGCCATTCCGCGCTGGGTATCGGCTTCCAGGCCTACCAGGCATTGTGGCGCCTGACCGGCATCGACCACCTGCATGTGCACGGCATGGACGGCAAGTTCTCGCAGACCAACGACGAGGTGGTCGAATCGGCGCGCGATTGCCTGGCCCCGCTGGGCGGCGCCGGCGCGGCCGGCAGCGGCGACGCGATCCTGCCGGTGTTCTCCTCCGGCCAGTGGGCCGGCACCATGCCGGTCACCTTCGAGCGGGTGGGCAGCGACGACCTGATCTTCCTGGCCGGCGGCGGCATCATCGCGCATCTGGACGGTCCGCCGGCCGTCGTGGCCAGCCTGCAGCAGGCCTGGAAGGCGGTGCGCGCCGGGCAGACGCTGGTCGCGCATGCGCAGGGCGCGC
>CANGUJ010000519.1 GCA_947456845.1 Burkholderiales bacterium
CGCTGCATGCCATGATCGTCAGTACCCTAACTGTTTGCGCGCGCCTTGGCTCCGGGCCGCGCGGATAAGCCGTAACACTCCCACTGCTCATGCGCTATCCCGACGACACCGCCGGAACCCGCGCGCAGCGCGCCGCGGTGGCGCGCTCGCGCGGGGCGACCCATCCGCCCGGCCACATCATCTGGGACCGGCCGGGGTACCTGGTCCGGCGGCTGCACCAGATCCATGTGGCCATGTTCCTGGGCAGGGTCGCTGAAGGCAAGGTGACGCCGATCCAGTACGGCCTGCTGTCCATCCTGGTGCGGCGGCCCAACATCGACCAGCTCACCATCGGCGAGGAACTGGGCCTTGACCGTGCCAACGTGGCCGACATCCTCAAGCGGCTCGAGGCGCGCAAGCTGGTCGCCCGCGTGGTCGACCCGGGAAACCGCCGCCGCAAGCTGTGCCTGGCGACCGCCCGCGGCGCCGAGCTGGTGCGCCGGCATCATGCCGACATGCAGGCTTCGCAGGCGCAGCTGCTGGCGCCGCTTGCGCCCGCCGAGCGCGAGGTCTTCATGGCCCTGCTGTCGCGGCTGGTGGAACGCAACAACGCCAGCGGCCGCACTTCGCTCTCGGACCGGCCCGAGGCCGCCGTCCCTCCCACGCGGGCGGCGGCGCCTTGCGGGCGGAGCGCCGAACACTGAGCACCCGGTTCCGGGCATCGCGCCGGGCCGCCCTTCCAATCGTTCGTATACCAACCATCCCCCCAACCATCCGACCCGGAGTCAAACCATGGCCGATCTCTCCCTCGAATTCTGCGGCATCAAATTCAAGCACCCCATCATCATCGCCTCGCTGGAGACCACCAACAGCCCGGAGGTGATCCGCGAGTGCGTCGACGCCGGCGCGGCCGGCATGATCGTCAAGACCCTGACCGATATCGAGGACATGGCGCGCCTGACCGAGAACTCCAAGTACGCCATCCTCAACGAGAAGAACGAGCTGATCAAAGGCAAGGTCAACAAGAACTACGTGTTCTACAGCCGCTCAGGCTATTCGAGCACGGCCTTGCGTGAATGGATGCCCTATCTGAAGGAGCTCAACAAGTACGCGCAGGACCATGGCTCCCACCTCATCGGCAGCGCCGGCGGCAAGACCGTGCAGAGCTGGGTGGACATCTGCCGCACCATCGAGGACTGCGGCCTGCCGATGGTGGAACTCAATTTCGGCTGCCCGCATCCGGCCATGATGCCCGGCGTGCATGGGGGCTCGATGATCGGCCAGGAGCCCGACGTCGCGCGCGAGGTCACCGCGCGGGTGTGCGAGGCGGTGAAGATCCCGGTGGTGGTGAAGCTCACGCCCGACCAGTCGCGCGTGCTCGACGTGGCGCGCGCGGTCAAGGAGGCCGGCGCCGCGGCGGTGACGGCCACCAACCGCTACACCGGCTTCTCGGTGGACATCGAGACCGGCCAGCCGCGGCTGGGCGGGCCGGCCGGTATCGGCGGGGTGTGGGCCAAGCCGCTCTCGCTGCGCTGGGTGCATCGCATCTATACCGAACTGGGCATGCCCGTCACCGGCTCGAACGGCATCTACGACCATCGCGACATCGTCGAGTTCATCATGACCGGCGCGCCGCTGGTGCAGGTCGGCTCGGTGCTGATGTTGAAGGGCATCAAGTACCTGCCCTCGATGATCTCGGGGCTTGAGGAGTTCATGGACAAGCACGGCTATCCGGACATCGCCTCGATGACCGGCATCGCCTCGAAGCGCTCGGTCAAGGACTACGGCGACCAGTTCAGGAAGCCGCGCATGCACAGCGAGATCACCCGCGATGCCTGCAAGAATCCCAGCTGCACCATCTGCATCCAGACCTGCTTCTACGACGCGCTGGCGCAAGGCGTGGGCAAGGTCGACACGCTGCATGCGAACTGCATCGGCTGCGAGATGTGCACCCAGACCTGCCCGTTCGGCGCCACCGGCATGCACACCACCACCGAGGAGGCGCGTCAGGTGCAGAGCTTCTTCCAGATCCCGCCCGAGGTGTTCGAGAAGGGCAAGTTCGAAAAGGGCTTCGACCGCGGCATCAAGCTTTCCAAGGTCAAGGGCTGAGCGGTCCGGTCCATGGCAGCCGACGTCAACTATCGTTTCGCCTTCGACATCGGCGGCACCTTCACCGACCTGGTGCTGCTGGGCGACGAGGGCACGGTGTTCACCGGCAAGGTGCTCTCCGACCACGCCGACGTGGTGGCGCCCATCCGGGCCGGGCTGGCGCGCATGCTCGCGGAGCATGGCATCGCGCTGCGGCAGGTCGGCGAGGTGGTGGCCGGCGCCACCACCGCTGTGACCAACCTGGTGATCGAGCGCCGCGGCGCGGTCACCGCCCTGATCGCCACGGCGGGTTTTCGCGATGTCATCGAGATCGCGCGCGAACTGCGTTACGACCTCTACGACCTCACCGCGCCGGGCCCCGATCCGGTGATCCCGCGCCACCTGCGCTTCGAGGTCGATGAGCGGGTGGACGCGTCCGGCCGGGTGGTCAAGGCCCCCGACGATGCCGACATTGAGCGCGCGGTCCGCGCGGCGGCGGCCGGCGGCGCGCGTGCGATCGCGGTGTGCTTCCTGCACAGCTTTTCCAATCCGGCGCACGAGGAGCGCGTCAAGGCGGTGGCATCGCGCGTCGCGCCGGAGATCGCGGTGTCGCTTTCCTCAGAAGTGCTGGGCGAACTGCGCGAATACGAGCGCACGATGGCCACGGTGCTCAATGCGTACGTGATGCCGATGGTGGGCAGCTACCTCGGTGCCATCGAGGACGGACTCAAGTCGATGGGCATCAACGCGACCCTGCGCATCATGCAGTCCAACGGCGGGGTGATCTCGCGCGAATTCGGCGAACGCATGCCCATCCGCATGCTCGAATCCGGCCCGGCGGCAGGCGCGCTGGGCGCCGCCCACGCGGCGCGCCAGGCCGACATGCCGGACGTGATCGCCTTCGACATGGGCGGCACCACCGCCAAGGCCTGCCTTGTCACCG
>CANGUJ010000520.1 GCA_947456845.1 Burkholderiales bacterium
CGCGCGCCTCGGTGGCGACGAGTTCGCCGTTCTGCTCACGGAATGCAGCGACGCCCAGACCGTGAGCAAGATTGCCGAACGCATCCTGGCCATCATGCGCAAGCCCTTCGTGGTGGGAGGGCGCGAGAACTTCATCAGCGCTTCGGTCGGCATCGCCCGCTTTCCGGACGACGGTGCGGATGTCGACACGTTGCTGCGCAACGCGGACGCTGCGATGTACTCGGTCAAGGGCAGCGGCCGCAACGCGATCGCCGTGTACCGTCCGGAACTCAATGCCGTGGACCGCAAGCGCTGGGAACTCGAACAGGCCCTCCATACGGCGCTCGAGCGCGGCGAACTGGTGCTGCACTACCAGCCGCAGGTCGATGTGCGCACCGGCCGCATCCCGGGCGTCGAGGCCCTGATGCGCTGGAATCACGGGGGACGCCTGGTCCCGCCGGGCGATTTCATTCCGCTTGCCGAGGAAACCGGCCTGATCGTGCCGTTCGGTGAGTGGGCCTTAGCCACCGCGGCCGCGCAGGCAGCCGGGTGGATCGCGGACGGGCTCGACCCCGTGCGCGTGGCGGTCAATATTCCGGGCTCGCACTTCCAGCGCCCTGGCTTCGTCGAGATGATCCAGGAGGTACTCGCGCGGTCCGGCATTCCCGGCCACCTGCTGGAACTCGAGATCACGGAGACCATGCTGATGACCGACATCTCGGCCACCCTCGCCACGCTCAAGGCGCTCAACGATCTCAATGTGCGCCTGGCGATCGATGACTTCGGTACCGGCTATTCGTCGCTGTCGTACCTCAAGCGCTTCGATATCGACCAGCTCAAGATCGACCGCTCGTTCGTCAACGACCTCAAGTCCGACACGGACAACGAGACCATCACCGCCGCCATCATCGCGATGGCCAGCGCCCTGCAGCTGGAAGTCGTGGCCGAGGGTGTGGAAAGCCGCGAACAGATGCTGTTGCTGCAAAAGCGCGGCTGCCAGCTGATGCAGGGCTATTACTTCAGCCGCCCGCTGCCGGTGGCCGAGGTGACCGCCCTCTTGTCGGAACTGGCATCCAGCGGCGCGCGCAGCGACTGGAAGATCGCCGATCAGGGCAGGACCATGGTGCTGGTGCCGGGCGGCAAGGTGCCGCGCGCGGCCTGAGCCTGCCGGCCTGCCCGGAACCCCGCTCCGGCACCCGGCCCGGCCCGCCTAGCCGAGGTAGTCGAACAAGGAGAGTTTGGCGATCTTGGCAAAGGATTGCTGCGCCGCCTGCGTCGAGGTCTGCTGGCGCATCAGCGTCGTCGCCGCTTCGGTGTAATCGACATCCTGCAGTTCCGAGAGGCGCCTCTGGTGCTCGAGAACCACCGCCCCGGACACGGTCTCGTGCGCGGAAATCTCGTTCATGCGCGTGCCGAATTCGGCGCGCATGGTCACCGCATGATCGAGCGCCCGGTCGAGGCTCGACAGCGCGCCGCTGACCGCGCTCACGCGCGCGCCGGTCGCCATGCTGGAGCGCAGCGCCGCGCTGGCATCGGACAGGGTTTTGAACATGCTCTGGTTGGTCGCCGGACCGGCGGTGAATACGTCGCCGTTCGCCGGCGCGCCTGAAACGGCGAACTGCATCCCCGCGATGCCGATGGCCTGGCCCGACTTGAACGCGTTGCCGGTCGAAACCGGCGCCGCGGCGGTCGTGTCATAGATGTCGTAGGTGGTCACGCCCGCGGCGACATTGAAGGTGATGGTGTAGGCGTGCCCGTTGAGCGCGGCCGGATTGGCGACGCTGCCGGGATCGATGACACCGCTGCCGGCGTTCGTGACGTTCGCTGCAGTCGCGAAGACGCCGTTGCCGTTCTTGATGCGCATGAAAATGTCGTTGCCGGACGCGGATACGCCCAGCGTCCGGCCGGACGCCACTTCCAGCTTGCGTGTGCCGTCGTCGCCCATGTAGGACACGCCGCCGGTGCCGGACACGAAGGGCTGGGCCGTTTCGGAGTAGCCGGCGAACAGGTAGGCGCCACTACCGTCCTTGGCGTTGGCCAGCCCGTTCAACCGCCCCAGCATGCCATCGACATCGTCGGCGATGATGGTCCGCTCGGTCGCCGACAGGGTGCCGTTCTGCGCCTGCAGCAGCCGCTCCCGCACGCTTTGCAGCAAATCTCCCACCGCGCCCATCGTCGATTCCGCGACCGCGAGGGAATTGGTCGCGGATTGCTGATTCGCCTGCAGCTGCTGGTTGCCAGCCAGCGACTGCGAGATCCGCAGGGCGGTCGATGCGCCGACCGGATCGTCGGCCGCCGTCAGGATGCGCCTGCCCGCCGCCATCTGCTGCTGTGTCTTGACCATCTCGGCCTGCTGTTTGAGGAGCGCGCTGGTGCCCGCCTGATACAAGGTTGAAGTGCTGACGCGCATGGCATGTATCCTTATCTCACGATCGCGAGGATTTCATCGAACAGGCTGCTGGCGGTGGCGATGACGCGGCTGGCCGCCTGGTAGGCCTGTTGGTACTTGAGCAGATCAGCCGCCTCTTCGTCCAGATTGACGCCCGAAAGCTGCTGCTGCGCAGCCTGCGCGCTGGCAAGCACCACATCCTGGGCCTTGGCGCCGGTCGCGGCTGACCGCGCGCGGTTGCCGACGTCGCTCACCACCTGGGCGTACGCCTCGCCGGCCGACAGCGTGCCTCCACCGAGGATGCGCGTGCTGCTCATGGCGCCCAGGGCGAGCATGTTGCCGTTGTCGCCGGTTCCGTTGACGTTGGCGCCCACCGAAAACGCATCGCCCGACTTGGGGGTTCCGTTCAGGGTGGCGCTCCAGCCGTTGTAGGAAAGCGTCATTCCCGGCGTGTAGGTCAGGCCGGTGGGGTTGCCGGTACCGGTGCCGGTCACGTTGAATGTGGTCGCGCTTGTGAATGTGATCGCCACCGGCTGCGTGAGATTCGCCCCGGCCGGGGGCGTCACGCCGGCGACGCGCAGCACACCGCTGCCGGCATTCGCGGCGCCCGCGGCGCCCCGCACGGGCAGGCCGGCCGCAA
>CANGUJ010000521.1 GCA_947456845.1 Burkholderiales bacterium
CGTTCGAGCCCGCACAGCATGCCGTGCAGCGCCCCCAGGGCAAGGCCCGACAGGCCGGCCACCAGCACGCCCAGCCACGGCGAATCGGTGAGGTAGGCCACGCCGTAGCCCGACATCGCGCCCATGATGAGGATGCCTTCCAGCCCAAGGTTGATGCGCCCGCTTTTCTCGGTGATGCACTCGCCCAGGCTGACGAACAGAAAGGGGGTCGAGACGCGGATCGCGCCGCCCACCACGGCAAGCAGCACGCCCCACCAGCCAAGTCCGCCGGCGTCCATATCAGCCTCCCAGGGCCGCCCGAGGGGGCTGCAGCGCTCCCCTTAGGGGCAGTGAACAAAGTGAACGTGGCGGCATTTCTAGTGGCCCCTCGGCTGGAAGAACTTGAGGCGCCCGGTCATGGTTTCCATGCCGAGGATGAACATGAAGGCCGTTCCCTGCAGCACCAGCATGGCGGCATCCGGCAGCCCCATGCGCCGCTGCAGCAGGCTGCCCGCCGCGCCGATGCCGCCGATCAGGATCGCCACCGGCATGATGGCGAGCGGGTTGTGGCGGGCGATGAACGATACGAGGATGCCGGCGTAGCCGTAGCCGGATACCAGGGTTGCATTGGCCGAGCCCAGCACGGCGGCCACCTCGACCATGCCGGCCAGGCCGGCGGCGGCACCCCCGGCCACGCAGGTCCACAGGATCAGGAGCCCGACGGGCAGGCCGGCCAGCCGGGCGGCGCGGACGTTGCCGCCGGCGATGCGGGTGGCGAAACCCAGGCCGGTATGGCGCACCACCACGTAGAACACCAGGCACAGGACGACGCCGAAGGCCAGCCCGACATGTACATCGATGCCGGGCAGGTTGCCCAGCATGTTGGCCTCGCCGATGGGCTTGGTGGAGGGTTTGTTCAGGCTGGCGGGGTCGCGCAGCACACCCTCGACGAAATGGTTCATCAGGGCGATGGCGATGTACGCGAGCAACAGGCTGGCGATGGTTTCGTTGACGCCCCGGTAGTGGCGCAGGAACCCTGACAGCCCGATCCACGCGCCGCCCGCAAGCATGGCCGCGAGCGCCATGACCGCCTGCACGAGAAGCGGCGGACCGGAGACGAAGGAGGGCACGATGGCGGCCGCCAGGCCGCCGAGGACCAGCGCGCCCTCACCGCCGATGATGGTCATGCCGGCCTGGGCGGGCAGGGCCACCGCCAGGGCGGTGAGGATCAGCGGCGCGGCGCGCTGCAGCGTGTTCTGCCAGGCGAACGCATCGCTGAAGGCGCCCATGTAGATGAGGCCGTACATCTCGAACGCATCGCGGCCGGTCACGGCGACGAACAGGCCGAAGACCACCATGGCGGCGGCGAGCGACACCACGGGCCAGAACACGCCTTCGAGGGCGCGGCGGGTGGCGTCGCTCATGAGGGGCAGGGATGCGCCGCCCGCGGCGGCAGACGGCGCGCCGGACATCAGCCGGGGATGGCGCCGATCACGCCCTCGATCAGATAGTTCATCTTCTCGAGTTCGAGTTCGGTTTGCGGGGAGTCCTTGGCCACCACGACGTTGCCCTTGTTGTCCTTCATGCCCGCCTTGAAGATGACGTAGTCGCCCTTCATCATCTGCGCCTTGACGGCGTCCGCGGCCTTGCGGCCCTTCTCGGGCGCCGCCTTGCCGTAGGCCGACATCTTGACGAAGCCGTCTTTCAGGCCGCCGCGCAGGAAGTTGTTGAGGGGCTTGCCTTCCTGGGCCGCCTTGACGAACTGGGTGTAGGGCGTGAGCCAGTTCCACTCCGCGCCGGTCAGGTAACCCTTGGGTGCGAGCTTGGCCTGGCTGGCGTGGTAGCCGCAGGTGAAGGCGCCGCGCTTTTCGGCGGTCTCGACCACGACCTTGGGGCCATCGACGTGGCAGGTGACCACATCGACGCCCTGGTCGATCAGGCTGTTGGTGGCTTCCGCTTCCTTGACCGGCATCGACCAGTCGCCGGTGAAGATCACCCGGGTGGTGATCGTCGGGTCGATGGACTTCGCGCCGAGCGCGAAGGCGTTGATGTTGCGCAGCACCTGCGGAATCGGCTTGGCGGCCACGAAGCCGATCTTCTTGGACTTCGACACCGTGGCGGCGACGATGCCGTTGAGGAACTGGCACTCGTCGATGTAGCCGAAGTAGGAGGCGACGTTCTTGGGGTGTTTGCCCTCGGTCCACAGGCCGCCGCAATGCGCGAAGCGCACGTTGGGGTTGTCGCCGGCGACCTTGAGGATATGCGGGTCGAAGTAGCCGAACGAGGTGGGGAACAGCATGGTCGCCTTGTCCTGCTTGATCATGGCGAGCATGGACTTCTGCACGTCGGCGGTCTCGGGCACCTTCTCCTCTTCGACCACCTTGACGCCCTGCATCTTCTTGACCTGGGCTGCGGCCTCGGCCTGCGCCTGGTTCCAGCCGAAGTCATCCTTGGGGCCGACGTAGATCACACCGACCACGATCGGCTTGGCCTGCGCGAACGTGTTGAACGGTTGCAGCGCGGCGAGCACGCCGGCGGCGCCGAGGGTCTTGATCGCGGCACGCCGCGAGTTGGAATGCATGGTCATGCGTCTGCTCCTGTGTGAAAAGAAGATGTTGTCCGTCCCCATCGCCGAACACCGTGCACCGGCAAGAGGCGAACGCGCTCGCGGAGGCGTGGTGTTCCATCTTGCATACAACATCAAGCAAACGACATGCCACTCCGATTGCATCGCGGCGCGCGGCGTTTTCTGCTGCGCCTTGGTGCGGTGGCGCGCGGATGATGCACCGGCGCGGAACCTGGCGGTAGCGCCGGCGCGCTCTTGCAGGGCCGCCAGGCGCCTTTGCAAATCCTTGCTTCAGCATGGCTCGCTTATTGCAAGGTCGGCGGCGGCGCAAAAGCCTGACGTTTGGGTGCGTCGAGGAAAGCCGTGCAGGGACTGCTCTCCTGGCTTGTGCGCCAATTGAGAAATTCCAATCAATCATGAAAGGCAGAAAAACATGAGCAAGAAGAGGATTCTGGGAG
>CANGUJ010000522.1 GCA_947456845.1 Burkholderiales bacterium
GGCGCATAGGGGCTTGCTTCCTCCGGGCGCGCCAGGTGGCGCGCGTGCAGCGGGTTGAGCCCGATCAGGGCGGCGCCGGCCTGGCCGGCGATGCGCGCGAGTTGCGCGAGGTCGGTGAAATCGCCGATGCCCCAGTTGCGCGCCGAGCGCAGCGCGTAAAGCTGGACGGCCAGTCCCCAGCAGCGCCCGCCCTCGGCGAGGAAGGCCGGAATGTGGCAGCGCGGCGGGGTGACGATCATGGCGCAGTGCGCGTCCTGCGCGGGCAGGCGCAGGCGGTGATAGCCCGCCGGCAATGCGATACCCAGCGCCAGGCGGCAGCGGCGCCATGCCAGGCCGGCGATCGTGCGCGGCGCGGCATCGGCCCGCGCCGGCGCCCGGCCGGTCCGGGTCTCGCCAGACTCGAGCGTGATCACCCAATCCTGCGGCGCGGTCGCTCCGGCGTCCGGCAGATTGACGGTGATTTCCAGCGGCGCGTCGGCCGCGTGCGACAGCACCGGCGGCAGGACGCGCGACCAGGCTTCGTCCTCGAGCGCCTGCGCCTGGCCCGCGAGGTCGCCATCCGGGTCGAAGTCGAGGGCGCGCAGCAGGGCGCGCGCGGTCGGCTCGGTGAGGTCGCGGCGCACGCCCAACCCGTCCCAGTAGCCGCCCTCGATGCCGGCAGCATGGGCCAGGCGGCGCAGTTGATCGTTCATGCTGCCGCACCGAGGCCGGGCGGGGCGCTCTCCAGGGATGCCAGCAGCACCACCGATTCGGGGGGCGCCGCCACCGCCACCCCGTCGCGCACCTGCGGGGCCCCCGAGGATGCGAGCAGCAGGTGCCAGCCCCGCGCCGGCGCGGCAGGCAGGACGAAGGGCGTCGGCTCGGCCGCGCCGTTGATCAGCACGAGGAGCGCGGTGTCGTCCCGGCCGGTGCGTCCGAGCTGGAAGGCGAAGGCGCGGCGGGCGGCATCTTCCCAGTCGATCGGGGTCATTTCGGTGCCGCCGGCCGAAAACCAGCGGATGTCGGTCTCGCCGGAGGCCAGCGCGCGGCTGTCGAACCAGTGGCGGGTGCGCAGCGCCGGATACGTATGCCGGATCCTGGCGAGCGCGGCGGTGAACTCGGCGAGCGCGCGGTCGGCACCCTCCCAGTCGATCCAGGTGGTCGGGTTGTCCTGCGCATAGGCGTTGTTGTTGCCATCCTGGGTGCGGCCCTGCCCGTCGCCGGCCGGCAGCATGGGCACGCCCTGGGAGACGAACAGGGTGGCGAGCATGGCGCGCACCAGGCGATCGCGCCGCGCCCTGATGACCGGGTCGGTGGTCGGGCCTTCCACGCCGCAGTTGAAGCTGCGGTTGTCGTTGTTGCCGTCGGCATTGTGCTGGCCGTTGGCCTCGTTGTGCTTGCGCTCGTAGGCCACCAGGTCGGCCAGCGAGAACCCGTCATGGGCGGTGACGAAGTTGATCGAGGCCAGCGGTCCGCGGCCGGAGTGCCTGAACAGGTCGGACGATCCGGCGATGCGCCGCGCCAGTTCGCCGCAGCCGGTGCCGCGGGTCAGCCAGAAGCCTCGCACGGCATCCCGGTAGCGGTCGTTCCATTCGGCGAAGCGCGGCGGAAACGCGCCGGTGGACCAGGTGACGATGTCCCAGGGCTCGGCGATGAGCTTGGTGCCCGCCAGCACCGGGTCCTGGCGCAGCGTGTCCAGAAAAGTGGCGTGCGGGTCGAAGCCGGCGGGCCCGCGTGCCAGCGCGGTGGCGAGGTCGAAGCGGAAACCGTCCACACGCATCTCGCTCACCCAGAAACGCAGCGAATCCATCACCATGCGCAGCACGGGCGGGGATTCGAGGTCGAGCGTGTTGCCGCAGCCCGACAGGTCGTCGTAGGTGCGCGGCGCGTCGCGCCGCAGGCGGTAGTACGCCCGGTTGTCGATGCCGCGCCAGCACAGCGTCGGGCCGGTCTCGTTGCCTTCGGCCGTGTGGTTGTAGACGACGTCGAGTATGACCTCCAGCCCGGCGGCGTGCAGGCCCTTGACCATGGCGCGGAACTCGGTGGCCGGATCGCGCCCGCCGGCGTAGCGGGCGGCAGGGGCGAAGTATCCGATCGGGTTGTAGCCCCAGTAGTTGACCAGCTCGTTGTTGACCAGCATGCGTTCGTCGATGAAGGCCTGCACCGGCAGCAGCTCCACCGCCGTGGTGCCGGCGGCCTTCAGGCGCGCGATCGAGGCCGGGTGCGCCAGCCCGGCATAGGTGCCGCGCAGGTGCGCCGGCACGTCCGGGTTCATCATCGAAAAGCCCTTGACGTGCGCTTCGCAGATCACCGTGTCCTGCCACGGGGTGGCGGGATGGCGGTCGTCGCCCCAGTCGAACGCGGCGTTGACCACCACCGAGCGCGCGGCCGCCCAGGCGTTATCGCGCCGGTCGAAGGACAGATCGCCGCGCGCGTTGCCGACACGGTAGCCATAGTGCGCGTCGCTCCAGCGGAAGGTGCCGGCGAAGGCGCGTGCGTAGGGGTCCATCAGCAGCTTGTGCGGGTTGAAGCGGTGGCCGGCTTCGGGCTCGTACGGCCCGAACACCCGGTAACCGTAGGCCTGTCCCGGGCGCGCGTCCGGCAGGTAGGCATGCCAGACCTGGTCGGTGCATTCCGGCAGGACGATGCGCGCGATCTCGTGCGCGGCGTCCGCATCGAACAGGCACAACTCGACCTTTTCGGCATGCGCCGAAAACAATGCGAAATTGACGCCGCCGCCGTCCCAGGTGGCGCCCAGGGGCCATGGCCGGCCCGGCAGGACGCGCCATTCGCGCGCCGGGTCCTGGCCCGGCTTCAACGCGTTCACGCCAATGGCTCCGGGCCGCGCAGGCGGCACTTCGCGGGCGCCCTCACGGCAGTCTCCCCGCGCCGCCCTCGAGGTCGAGGCTCAGCATCACGCAGGCCAGCGGCGGCAGGGTCAGCGACAGCGAGTGATCGCGGCCGTGGCACGGCGCCGCGACGCTGCTGATGCCGCCGCCGTTGCCCATGTCCGACCCGCCATAC